>NZ_MECT01000509.1:0-277 GCF_001722145.1 Shigella sp. FC1544 | reverse complement strand
TGAATGGCGTTGGATGCCGGGCAACTGCACGCATTATGGGCGTTAGCCTCAACACGATTTTACGTCACTTAAAAAACTCAGGCCGCAGTCGGTAACCTCGCGTATACAGCCGGGCAGTGACGTCATCGTCTGCGCGGAAATGGACGAACAGTGGGGATACGTCGGGGCTAAATCGCGCCAGCGCTGGCTGTTTTACGCGTATGACAGGCTCCGGAAGACGGTTGTTGCGCACGTATTCGGTGAACGCACTATGGCGACGCTGGGGCGTCTTATGAGC
>NZ_MECT01000508.1:0-281 GCF_001722145.1 Shigella sp. FC1544 | reverse complement strand
CTTTCTGTTCCATAACAGGTGTCCACTAGTTGAAAAGGTGGGCACCTACGTTACCAATACAGGCTTAATGGCTACATACGGCGGTCAGTTTACGCTTACACTCATATTGAAGTGGCACACTGAATTTGGCCACCTGAACAGAGGTGATATGCTCACCTCAGAACAACACAGGTGCTCCAATGAAAAAAAGAAATTTTAGCGCAGAGTTTAAACGCGAATCCGCTCAACTGGTTGTTGACCAGAAATACACGGTGGCAGATGCCGCCAAAGCTATGGATGTT
>NZ_MECT01000507.1:0-282 GCF_001722145.1 Shigella sp. FC1544 | reverse complement strand
AGTCGCTGTCGTTCTCAAAATCGGTGGAGCTGCATGACAAAGTCATCGGGCATTATCTGAACATAAAACACTATCAATAAGTTGGAGTCATTACCGGTGTTATTTGGTGTTCCCAAGTAACTACTGTATTCTTTTTTTCCCATTCCATTCATATAAGAATTCGTTAAATCTTTGCTTGAAAAATTTAGGTAATGCTGCCAACTTACTGATTTAGTGTATGATGGTGATTTTAAGGTGCTTGCGTGGCTTCCATTTCCATCAGATGTCCTTCCTGCTCCGCTA
>NZ_MECT01000506.1:0-284 GCF_001722145.1 Shigella sp. FC1544 | reverse complement strand
CTGGCCGAACAAACCGTCGTCGTTCCCGGCACGAATGCCGCTGCCGTAGTACTGCCACGTCTGGCACTCCAGCTCATCACGCTGCGTAAGCAAAGAGACGAGGTGGCGCTTGAGGTAGAACAGCGAGTTATTGCTCACCCTCTTTACCCGGTCCTGACCAGTATGCCCGGAGTCGGTGTCAGGACCGCAGCCAGACTCCTCACCGAGGTCGCCTGCCGCGCCTTCGCCTCTGCCGCACATCTCGCTGCTTATGCTGGCCTTGCGCCGGTAACTCGGCGATCCGG
>NZ_MECT01000505.1:0-285 GCF_001722145.1 Shigella sp. FC1544 | reverse complement strand
AGAAGCAGAAAAAGCTTATTATGCTTCCATCGGAAACGATGATCTGGCAGCCTGAGTTCACAGATAAAACACTCTCCAGGAAACCCGGGGCGGTTCAGATTTACTGCTACGTCGCCCTCAGGGAATTAAACCTAAAAAGAAAATCGTCAAAATTAGAGATTCCGGTTTGACACGGAAAGTCATATTAGCGTACAGCCTGAACCGTCTGGTCAGAATCTGACGAATTAGACAAAGTGGTGTCCACCAAATAAGTAGTGGGAACCAAAGTGTCAGATATGCAGAAAA
>NZ_MECT01000504.1:0-286 GCF_001722145.1 Shigella sp. FC1544 | reverse complement strand
AGTCGATGCCCCGGCGCATGTCAACAGGTTTAATTGCGATGAAGACATTATCAGGACTGAGCATATTTGAGTGCCCTGAAGACATCGGTAAGTTGTGACAGCTGACAGCACATCCGTACTCCACCGGGAAGGAAGAGTGAAGTGGCACACTGAATTTGGCCACCTGAACAGAGGTGATATGCTCACCTCAGAACAACACAGGTGCTCCAATGAAAAAAAGAAATTTTAGCGCAGAGTTTAAACGCGAATCCGCTCAACTGGTTGTTGACCAGAAATACACGGTGGC
>NZ_MECT01000503.1:0-290 GCF_001722145.1 Shigella sp. FC1544 | reverse complement strand
CAAGGCGAGCTTCATTTAACGCCTTACGCAGTTGCAGAATTTCAGATTCCAGTTCAGCCACCGTGCGGGAACCAGGAGTACCGAGCCCTTTTCTGGCGGCGGTAACCCATTGTCCTAAAGTGCCTTCAGGAAGGGATAATCGGGAAGCGCCTTCACTGATCGAAAGTTGATTTTCAAGAACCGTTCTGACAGCTTCGGCTTTGAACTCTTTAGAGTAACGTTGGTTTTTTTCTGCTCATTATTAGCTCCTTCTGATGCCATTCTATTTCAGGAAGGAGTGTCCGTTAAAC
>NZ_MECT01000502.1:0-290 GCF_001722145.1 Shigella sp. FC1544 | reverse complement strand
GCAACGAGCTGCTGTTTAAATTCGGGAGGATAATTAGGGCAGCCTTTTCGCCTGCCGGGATTCACATTTTTCTGCATATCTGACACTTTGGTTCCCACTTAGACTGGCCCCCTGAATCTCCAGACAACCAGTATCACTTAAATAAGTGATAGTCTTAATACTAGTTTTTAGACTAGTCATTGGAGTACAGGTGATTGATGTCTTAGGGCCGGAGAAACGCAGACGGCGTACCACACAGGAAAAGATCGCAATTGTTCAGCAGAGCTTTGAACCGGGGATGACGGTCTCCC
>NZ_MECT01000501.1:0-291 GCF_001722145.1 Shigella sp. FC1544 | reverse complement strand
CCCCCCGTTCAGCCCGACCGCTGCGCCTTATCCGGTAACTATCGTCTTGAGTCCAACCCGGTAAGACACGAATTATCGCCACTGGCAGCAGCCACTGATAACCGAATTAGAGGAGTAAGACTTGAAGTCATGCGCCTGTTAAGGCTAAACTGAAAGAACAAGTTTTGGTGACTGCGCTCCTCCAAGCCAGTTACCTCGGCTCAAAGAGTTGGTAGCTCTGAGAACCTTCGAAAAACCGCCTTGCAGGGCGGTTTTTTCGTTTACAGGCAGTAGATTACGCGCAGAAAAAAA
>NZ_MECT01000500.1:0-293 GCF_001722145.1 Shigella sp. FC1544 | reverse complement strand
CCGAGAGTGGTAAAGGAGAGGCCCTGGAAATACCCCACAGCCCCGAAAAAGAGCCAGTCAGTTGCTTAACTGACTGGCATTACACATCCCGGAGAAGTTTTTTAAGATGGTGAGGTACTTCGGGTTCCTTGCCAACCGGGTGTGTGGAGAGAAGCTGCCGCAGGTGTACCGTGCTCTGGGGATGGATAAACCGGAACCAGTGGCGAAAGTGTGCTATGCACAAATGGTGAAACAGTTCCTGAGTCGTGACCCGTTCGAATGCGTGCTGTGTGGCGGCCGGATGGTATACCGCC
>NZ_MECT01000499.1:0-23509 GCF_001722145.1 Shigella sp. FC1544 | reverse complement strand
CCACACTGGAGCGTCTTCTGAGCCTGCTGTCGGCCTTTGAGGTCGTGGTATGGATGACGGATGGCTGGCCGCTGTATGAATCACGCCTGAAGGGAAAGCTGCACGTTATCAGCAAGCGTTACACTCAGCGCATTGAGCGACATAATCTGAATCTGAGACAACATCTGGCAAGGCTGGGACGGAAGTCACTGTCGTTCTCAAAATCGGTGGAGCTGCATGACAAGGTCATCGGGCATTATCTGAACATAAAACACTATCAGTAAGTTGGAGTCATTACCCATGCTGGAGAGGAAGAGTATTCCCCGGTCAGGCGACCGGGGAAGGGGAGAGATTAATGTGCGCGGCCTTGCTCAACGCCAAAGCCGGTCTGGGAGCGGATAAACTGCGCACGGAACAGTTCACGCTCGCGCGCACCTTCCGCTGAGTTATCGGTTGCCGAGAAGAACCAGATGCCGAGGAATGCCACGCTGATAGAGAACAGCGCCGGGTATTCATACGGGAAGATGGCTTTTTCGTGACCGAGGATCTGTACCCAAATAGTCGGGCCGAGGATCATCAGCACCACTGCGGTAATCAGCCCCAGCCAGCCGCCCAGCATCGTGCCACGGGTAGTCAGTTTCGACCAGTACATGGAAAGCAGAATGATCGGGAAGTTACAGCTCGCCGCGATGGCAAACGCAAGGCCTACCATAAAGGCGATGTTCTGATTCTCAAACAGCACGCCGAGGATAATCGTAATCACACCCAAAATCAGGACGGTGATTTTCGATACCCGCAGTTCTTCACGTTCGGTCGCACCTTTTTTGAAGACGTTAGCGTACAAGTCATGCGAAACCGCGGATGCGCCCGCCAGCGTCAGACCCGCAACCACCGCGAGGATAGTGGCGAAAGCAACCGCTGAAATAAAACCGAGGAACAGGTTGCCGCCCACTGCATTCGCCAGGTGAACGGCCGCCATGTTGTTACCACCAATCAGATGGCCCGCCGCGTCTTTATATTCCGGATTCGCACCAACCAGCATGATCGCGCCGAAGCCGATAATAAAGGTCAGAATATAGAAGTAGCCCATAAACCCGGTGGCGTAGAACACGCTCTTACGTGCTTCGCGGGCATCGCTGACTGTAAAGAAGCGCATCAGAATGTGCGGCAAGCCCGCCGTACCAAACATCAGTCCCAGACCCAGAGAGAGCGCGGAGATCGGATCTTTCACCAGCCCGCCCGGCTTCATGATGTCGACACCTTTCGGGTGTACCGCCATCGCTTCGCTGAACAGATTATTGAAGCTAAAGCCGACGTGTTTCATCACCATAAAGGCCATAAAGCTGGCACCGAACAGCAACAGCACGGCTTTAATAATTTGCACCCAGGTGGTCGCCAGCATGCCGCCGAACAGGACGTACATCATCATCAGCACGCCGACCAGCACCACCGCAATGTGATAGTTAAGGCCAAACAGCAGCTCGATCAGTTTACCTGCGCCTACCATCTGGGCGATAAGGTAAAGCGCCACCACCACCAGAGAACCACAGGCCGAAAGAATACGAATCGGCCCTTGTTTCAGGCGGTAAGAGGCTACATCGGCAAAGGTGTAGCGTCCCAGGTTACGCAGACGTTCGGCAATCAGGAACAAAATGATCGGCCAGCCCACCAGGAAGCCCAGCGAGTAAATTAAGCCGTCATAGCCGGAGGTAAACACCAGCGCGGAGATCCCCAAAAATGAGGCGGCGGACATATAGTCACCGGCAATCGCCAGCCCGTTCTGGAAGCCTGTGATATTGCCGCCTGCCGTGTAGTAGTCGCTACGAGAACGTACGCGTTTTGATGCCCAGTAGGTAATGCCGAGCGTAAACACGACGAAAATCAGGAACATAATAATCGCCTGCCAGTTCGTTGGCTGGCGCTCTACGGCCCCGCTAATAGCATCCGCGGCGTTAGCTGCGAAAGGGAGTGTGGCGGCAAGCGCCGTCAGAACTCTTTTCATGATGCTTGTACCTCATGCAGGACTTCATTATTAAGACGGTCGAATTCGCCGTTCGCCCGCCAGATGTAGATACCGGTGAGAACAAAGGAGATCACAATCACTCCAACACCAATTGGAATACCGCGTGTGACGCTGGTGTTCGGATTCAGCGGCGTGCCCAGCCAGCCGGGCGCGAAGGCGATCAGTAAAATAAAGCCGATATAAACTGCCAGCATAATAATCGACAGGATGGTGGCAAACCGTTGCCGTTTTTCGACTAACTCCCTGAAATGCGCATTGTCTTCTATCCGCTGATAAATAGTGCCATTCATCACAGATTCTCCAGAGGTAATGTAGGGATTGTTTTAATTCCCGCTCCCTTATGGGAGAAGGTTAACGCTCGGGTAACCCTTGCCGAATGTAGGCCGGATAAGGCGTTTACGCCGCATCCGGCAATCAATGCCTGATGCGACGCTGTCGCGTCTTATCAGGCCTACAAACCGTTACCGACTCGCATCCGGCAATTGTGGGTTACGATGGCATCGCGATAGCCTGCTTCACTTCAAGCAGCTTCTCGACTACGCCAGGATCGGCAAGCGTCGAGGTATCGCCCAGGTTGCTGGTATCGCCCGCCGCAATTTTGCGCAGAATACGGCGCATAATTTTGCCGGAGCGGGTTTTAGGCAGGGAGTCGGTCCAGTGCAGCACGTCTGGCGTCGCCAGCGGGCCAATCTCTTTACGCACCTAGTTGCGGACTTCTGCGTACAGTTCTGGTGACGGTTCCTCCCCGTGATTAAGCGTGACGTAGGCGTAGATCGCCTGACCTTTAATATTGTGCGGAATACCTACTACGGCGGCTTCGGCAATCTTCGGATGCGCCACCAGCGCCGACTCAATCTCTGCCGTCCCCAGACGGTGACCGGAGACGTTCAGCACGTCGTCCACACGCCCGGTGATCCAGTAATAGCCATCTTCATCGCGACGCGCGCCGTCGCCGCTGAAATACATATTTTTGAAGGTGGAGAAGTAGGTCTGTTCAAAACGTTCGAGATCGCCAAACAGCGTACGCGCCTGACCCGGCCAGGAGTCGGTGATCACCAGGCTGCCTTCGGTAGCGCCTTCCAGCGGGTTACCTTCGTTATCGACCAGCGCCGGTTGCACGCCGAAGAACGGACGTGTTGCCGAACCGGCTTTCAGCTCGGTAGCGCCAGGCAGTGGCGTGATCATGAAACCGCCAGTTTCGGTCTGCCACCAGGTATCGACCACCGGACATTTCTCGTTGCCGATTTTTTTCCAGTACCACTCCCACGCTTCCGGGTTAATTGGCTCGCCCACGGAACCGAGAATGCGCAGCGACGAACGGTCGGTACCCTCGATCGCTTTATCGCCTTCCGCCATCAGCGCGCGGATCGCCGTGGGTGCGGTATAGAGAATATTGACCTGATGCTTGTCCACCACCTGCGCCATACGGGCAGGCGTCGGCCAGTTGGGTACGCCTTCAAACATCAGCGTGGTCGCACCGCAGGCCAGCGGGCCGTACAGCAAGTAACTGTGTCCGGTCACCCAGCCCACATCGGCGGTGCACCAGTAGATATCACCCGGATGATAATCAAAGACATATTTAAAGGTCAGCGCCGCGTACACCAGATAACCGCCGGTAGTATGCAGCACACCTTTTGGCTTACCGGTAGAACCGGAGGTGTAGAGAATAAACAGCGGATCTTCGGCGTTCATCTCTTCCGCCTGGTGCTGATCGCTCGCTTGCTCAACCAGGTCGTGCCACCACAGGTCGCGCCCTTCCTGCCAGTCAATTTTCCCGCCAGTACGCTTCAGTACCACCACATGCTCTACGCTGGTGACGTTCGGGTTTTTCAGCGCGTCATCAACGTTTTTCTTCAGCGGAATACTGCGCCCGGCACGCACACCTTCGTCGGAAGTGATCACCAGTCGTGAGTTGGAATCAATAATGCGCCCGGCAACGGCTTCCGGCGAGAAGCCGCCGAAAATCACCGAATGCACCGCGCCAATGCGGGCGCAGGCCAGCATCGCAACCGCGGCTTCCGGCACCATCGGCATATAAATCGCCACCACATCACCTTTTTTAATGCCCAGCTCGAGCAGGGTATTGGCGAAGCGGCAGACGTCGCGGTGCAGCTATTTATAGCTGATATGTTTGCTCTGGCTGGCGTCGTCGCCTTCCCAGATGATGGCGGTACGATCGCCGTTTTCTTGCAGATGGCGGTCAAGGCAGTTTGCCGCCAGATTCAGCGTGCCGTCCTCGTACCATTTAATGGACACATTACCGGGGGCAAAGGAGGTGTTTTTCACCTTCTGGTAAGGTTTGATCCAGTCAAGAATTTTTCCCTGTTCGCCCCAGAAGGTATCAGGTACGTTAATAGATTGTTGATACATTGCCTCGTACTGCTGAGGGTTTATCAGGCAACGGTCTGCGATGTTGGCAGGAATGGTGTGTTTGTGAATTTGGCTCATGCTTTTGTTCTCCTTGTAGAATGTTAATAATATGTGGCATAAGCGTTAAATGTAGGGGTATTGGCAGTTTTGTTTAGTATTTGGGCGACAGATCACGCAAAAGTAGAATTGTGCAAATAAACGGCAGGGTAATTTTTGAAGGTCAGCAACAAAAGTTGATTAATTCTTTGAGGAACATGCAGTTATGCATGCTGTTGAAAAAGAGGAAGATACTGACTAACTCTAAAGTGGTATTTTACATGCACTTACAATTGATTAAAGACAACATTCACAGTGTGGTTATTTGTTACACATAGGGGCGAGCAATGTCATGACAGTGTAGGTGCGGTTACTGTCGTGAAAAACAATAAAAACCGCCATTGCAACAATGGCGCAATTCGGATGAAGCCCCTATGACAAGGATAAAAATAAACGCACGCCGTATCTTCAGCTTATTGATTCCTTTTTTCTTTTTCACTTCTGTTCACGCTGAACAAACGGCAGCTCCCGCAAAACCTGTAACTGTGGAAGCGAAGAATGAAACCTTTGCCCCGCAGCATCCCGATCAATATCTCTCCTGGAAAGCCACCTCGGAACAGTCAGAGCGTGTTGACGCCCTGGCGGAAGATCCACGGCTGGTGATCCTGTGGGTGGGGTATCCCTTCTCGCGCGATTACAACAAGCCGCGTGGACATGCCTTTGCTGTGACCGATGTGCGTGAAACCCTGCGTACCGGTGCGCCGAAAAACGCTGAAGATGGTCCGCTACCGATGGCGTGCTGGAGTTGTAAAAGCCCGGATGTGGCGCGTCTGATCCAGAAAGACGGCGAAGATGGCTACTTCCACGGTAAGTGGGCGCGCGGCGGCCCGGAAATCGTCAACAACTTAGGTTGTGCCGACTGCCATAACACCGCCTCACCAGAGTTCGCCAAAGGCAAACCGGAGTTAACCCTTTCCCGCCCGTATGCGGCTCGCGCGATGGAAGCCATTGGTAAACCTTTTGAGAAAGCCGGACGTTTCGACCAGCAATCGATGGTTTGCGGTCAGTGCCATGTGGAGTATTACTTCGACGGCAAAAACAAAGCGGTTAAATTCCCGTGGGATGACGGCATGAAAGTCGAAAATATGGAGCAGTATTACGACAAAATTGCCTTCTCTGACTGGACTAACTCCCTGTCGAAAACGCCAATGCTGAAAGCGCAGCACCCGGAATATGAAACCTGGACAGCGGGCATTCACGGTAAAAACAACGTGACCTGTATCGACTGCCATATGCCAAAAGTGCAGAACGCCGAAGGCAAACTCTACACCGACCATAAAATTGGTAATCCGTTTGATAACTTCGCCCAGACTTGTGCGAACTGCCATACCCAGGACAAAGCTGCCTTGCAAAAAGTGGTCGCGGAACGTAAGCAGTCGATTAACGACCTGAAAATCAAGGTTGAAGATCAACTGGTTCACGCTCACTTCGAAGCGAAAGCAGCGCTGGATGCAGGCGCGACGGAAGCTGAAATGAAGCCAATTCAGGACGATATCCGTCATGCCCAGTGGCGCTGGGATCTGGCGATCGCTTCCCACGGCATTCATATGCACGCACCGGAAGAAGGTTTACGGATGCTCGGTACGGCGATGGATAAAGCGGCGGATGCACGCACCAAACTGGCGCGCCTGCTGGCGACCAAAGGCATCACCCATGAAATCCAGATCCCGGATATCTCAACCAAAGAGAAAGCCCAGCAGGCCATTGGCCTGAACATGGAACAAATCAAGGCCGAGAAGCAGGACTTCATCAAAACGGTGATCCCGCAGTGGGAAGAACAGGCACGTAAAAACGGTCTGTTAAGCCAATAACCCCGTTCCGCCTCGCAAGGGGCGGAAAACACAATGGAGTGAATATGAGCGTATTACGTTCGTTATTAACTGCTGGGGTGCTGGCGTCGGGCCTGTTGTGGAGCCTGAACGGAATTACCGCTACCCCTGCGGCGCAGGCATCTGGTGATCGCTACGAAGTTACCCAGCAGCGTAACCCGGATGCCGCCTGTCTGGACTGTCATAAACCAGATACCGAAGGTATGCATGGCAAACATGCTTCCGTTATCAACCCGAATAACAAATTGCCGGTCACCTGCACCAACTGTCACGGCCAGCCATCACCGCAACACCGCGAAGGGGTGAAAGATGTGATGCGCTTTAACGAGCCGATGTACAAGGTCGGAGAGCAGAACAGCGTCTGTATGTCCTGTCATCTGCCGGAACAGTTGCAAAAAGCGTTCTGGCCGCACGATGTCCACGTAACCAAAGTGGCGTGCGCCAGCTGCCATTCCCTGCATCCACAGCAAGATACGATGCAGACGTTAAGTGACAAAGGACGGATTAAGATTTGCGTCGATTGCCACAGCGATCAGCGCACCAATCCGAACTTTAACCCGGCGTCTGTTCCGTTGCTTAAGGAGCAGCCATGACCTGGTCTCGTCGCCAGTTTCTCACCGGCGTCGGCGTGCTGGCAGCCGTCAGCGGCACCGCAGGGCGCGTGGTGGCGAAAACGTTGAATATCAATGGGGTGCGTTACGGCATGGTGCATGACGAGTCGTTATGCATCGGCTGTACCGCCTGTATGGATGCTTGTCGAGAAGTGAACAAGGTGCCGGAAGGCGTCTCGCGCCTGACGATTATTCGTAGCGAGCCGCAGGGCGAATTTCCTGATGTGAAATATCGCTTCTTCCGTAAGTCTTGCCAGCACTGCGATCATGCGCCGTGCGTTGACGTCTGCCCGACCGGTGCGTCTTTTCGTGATGCCGCTAGCGGGATTGTCGATGTTAATCCTGATCTCTGCGTCGGTTGTCAGTACTGCATCGCCGCCTGTCCGTACCGCGTGCGCTTTATCCATCCGGTCACGAAGACGGCGGACAAATGCGATTTCTGCCGTAAAACCAATTTGCAGGCCGGTAAGCTGCCCGCGTGCGTTGAGGCTTGCCCGACGAAGGCGCTGACGTTTGGCAATCTGGACGATCCTAACAGTGAGATTTCGCAACTGCTGCGCCAGAAGCCTACTTACCGCTACAAGCTGGCGCTGGGAACCAAACCGAAGCTGTACCGCGTACCGTTTAAATACGGGGAGGTGAGCCAATGACGCAGACTTCCGCATTTCATTTTGAATCGCTGGTGTGGGACTGGCCGATTGCCATCTACCTGTTTTTGATTGGTATTTCTGCCGGTCTGGTGACGCTGGCCGTGCTGTTACGTCGCTTCTACCCGCAGGCGGGCGGTGCAGACAGTACGTTGCTGCGCACCACGCTGATTGTCGGGCCGGGCGCGGTGATCCTCGGTCTGTTGATCCTCGTCTTCCACCTGACAAGACCGTGGACCTTCTGGAAGCTGATGTTCCACTACAGTTTTACCTCGGTGATGTCGATGGGGGTGATGCTGTTTCAGCTTTACATGCTGGTGCTGGTGCTGTGGCTGGCGAAAATCTTTGAACATGATTTGCTTGCCCTGCAACAACGCTGGTTGCCGAAGCTGGGGATCGTGCAAAAGGTTCTGAGCCTGCTGACGCCCGCTCATCGCGGACTGGAAACGCTGATGCTGGTGTTGGCGGTGCTGCTGGGGGCTTATACCGGCTTTCTGCTGTCGGCGCTGAAATCGTATCCGTTCCTCAATAACCCGATCCTGCCGGTGCTGTTCCTCTTCTCCGGCATCTCGTCCGGTGCGGCGGTGGCGCTGATCGCCATGGCGATACGCCAACGCAGTAACCCGCATTCCACGGAAGCGCACTTTGTTCACCGGATGGAAATCCCCGTGGTATGGGGTGAAATCTTCCTGCTGGTGGCGTTTTTTGTCGGTCTGGCGCTGGGCGATGACGGTAAAGTTCGTGCGCTGGTGGCGGCATTAGGTGGCGGTTTCTGGACGTGGTGGTTCTGGCTTGGTGTCGCCGGGCTGGGGCTGATTGTGCCAATGTTGCTCAAATCGTGGGTCAATCGCAGTTCCGGCATTCCTGCCGTGCTGGCGGCGTGTGGGGCCAGTCTGGTCGGCGTGTTGATGCTGCGCTTTTTCATTCTCTACGCCGGACAGTTGACGGTGGCGTAAGCCAGAAAAGAGGTGGTTTCTGGACGTATTCCTTCCTGAAGTCGGTTTTCTGGCGTTGTTGTTAAGTCTCGGGGTCAACGTGTTGACCCCGTTGACGGCCTTTGCGGGAGTGCGGTTGCGCTGGCCTGCCATGATGCGACTCACTTGCATCGGCATTCTGGCGCAGTTCGCGCTCCTGCTGCTCGCCTTTGGCGTACTGACGTATTGTTTTCTCATCAGCGATTTCTCGGTCATTTATGTCGCCCAACATAGCTACAGCCTGCTGTCGTGGGAACTCAAACTGGCGGCGGTGTGGGGCGGTCATGAAGGTTCGCTGCTGCTTTGGGTGCTGCTGCTTTCCGCCTGGAGCGCGCTGTTTGCCTGGCATTATCGGCAGCAAACCGATCCGCTATTTCCGCTGACGCTAGCCGTTTTATCTCTCATGCTCGCCGCACTGCTACTGTTTGTGGTGCTGTGGTCCGATCCCTTCGTGCGGATATTTCCACCAGCAATCGAAGGCCGCGATCTCAATCCGATGCTGCAACATCCCGGTCTTATCTTTCATCCACCGCTGCTTTACCTTGGCTATGGCGGTTTGATGGTAGCGGCGAGCGTGGCGCTGGCGAGTCTACTGCGCGGCGAGTTTGATGCGGCCAGCGCCCGAATTTGCTGGCGCTGGGCGTTACCTGGCTGGAGTGCATTAACGGCGGGGATCATCCTCGGTTCCTGGTGGGCCTACTGCGAACTCGGCTGGGGCGGCTGGTGGTTCTGGGATCCGGTGGAAAATGCCTCTTTATTACCCTGGCTTTCTGCCACTGCGCTGCTGCACAGTTTATCCCTGACACGCCAGCGGGGGATTTTTCGCCACTGGTCGCTGTTACTGGCGATAGTTACTCTGATGCTGTCGCTGCTGGGCACCTTAATTGTCCGTTCTGGCATTCTGGTTTCGGTTCATGCGTTCGCGCTGGATAACGTCCGCGCCGTGCCGTTGTTCAGCCTGTTTGCACTGATTAGCCTTGCGTCTCTGGCTCTGTATGGCTGGCGAGCGCGGGACGGTGGCCCGGCGGTGCGTTTTTCGGGGTTATCGCGGGAAATGTTAATCCTCGCTACGCTGTTGCTGTTTTGCGCAGTGCTACTGATCGTGCTGGTGGGAACGCTTTATCCGATGATTTACGGTCTGCTGGGCTGGGGACGCCTCTCCGTTGGCGCGCCGTATTTTAACCGCGCGACGTTACCGTTTGGTCTGTTGATGCTGGTGGTGATTGTGCTGGCGACGTTTGTCTCTGGCAAACGCGTGCAGCTTCCGGCGCTGGTAGCTCATGCGGGCGTGCTGTTATTTGCCGCTGGGATCGTGGTTTCCAGCGTCAGCCGTCAGGAGATCAGCCTGAATTTACAGCCGGGTCAGCAGGTGACGCTGGCAGGATACACCTTCCGTTTTGAGCGCCTCGATCTGCAAGCCAAAGGCAATTACACCAGCGAAAAAGCGATAGTGGCACTGTTTGACCATCAGCAACGCATTGGTGAACTGATGCCGGAGCGGCGTTTTTACGAAGCACGTCGTCAGCAAATGATGGAACCGTCAATTCGCTGGAACGGCATCCATGACTGGTATGCGGTCATGGGTGAAAAAACCGGAGCGGATCGTTACGCTTTTCGCTTGTATGTACAAAGCGGTGTGCGCTGGATCTGGGGGGGAGGATTGTTGATGATTGCGGGCGCATTGTTAAGCGGATGGCGGGGGAGGAAGCGCGATGAATAAAGGACTTCTCACGCTACTGCTGTTATTTACCTGTTTTGCGCGCGCTCAGGTCGTAGACACCTGGCAATTCGCCAATCCGCAACAACAGCAACAGGCGTTAAATATTGCCAGCCAGTTACGTTGTCCGCAGTGCCAGAATCAAAATTTACTGGAATCCAACGCGCCGGTGGCAGTCAGTATGCGCCATCAGGTTTACAGCATGGTGGCGGAGGGGAAGAACGAAGTCGAAATCATTGGCTGGATGACCGAACGCTACGGAGATTTTGTTCGCTATAACCCACCGTTAACGGGTCAGACGCTGGTGTTGTGGGCGCTGCCAGTGGTGTTGTTACTGCTGATGGCACTGATCCTCTGGCGAGTGAGGGCGAAGCGATGAAAGAGCCCAAAATACCGGTGAAAATGCTGACAGCACTCACGATTTTGATGGTATTTCTCTGTGTCGGCAGTTATCTGTTAAGTCCAAAATGGCAGGCGGTACATGCGGAATATCAGCGTCAGCGCGATCCGCTACATCAGTTTGCCAGCCAGCAAACCCCGGAAGCGCAGCTTCAGGCATTGCAGGATAAAATCCGCGCTAATCCACAAAACAGCGAACAATGGGCGTTACTGGGCGAGTACTATCTGTGGCAAAACGATTACAGCAATTCGCTGCTGGCGTACCGTCAGGCGTTGCAACTACGTGGTGAGAACGCTGAACTGTATACGGCGCTGGCGACGGTGCTTTATTACCAGGCCAGCCAGCATATGACCGCCCAGACTCGCGCAATGATCGACAAAGCCCTCGCGCTGGACTCTAACGAAATCACCGCTCTGATGCTGCTGGCTTCCGATGCGTTTATGCAGGCGAATTACGCGCAAGCCATCGAACTATGGCAAAAAGTGATGGATCTCAACTCACCCCGGATCAACCGGACACAGCTGGTCGAGTCGATTAATATGGCGAAATTGTTGCAGCGGAGATCGGATTAATCATCTGGTGATGAAGATTATGTTATTGAGCTGCATAAAAAATAATCGAATGAACATATGCCAAAAATAATCACTAATCAGTATTATTGCAGATTAAACAAATAAAAATCTTTCCATAACAAATGGTTATTCATTAATCCTGACATAAACTCGCGTTATTATGCATTAATGCAGCGAAAAGCTCTGTTGTTAAAGGGTTGCGCAACATACCGCGCAAATGATACTGATCATAAGCGTTAAAAAAATCTACAAACCAACGCAACACAATTCATGCCCTGGCAGTATGTCACGTTCTCGCGTTTCTGAACGGGGAACGGCGCTCCATTGAGGAAGTTATTCTGATGAAAAATATAAAATTCAGCCTGGCCTGGCAGATTCTGTTTGCTATGGTGCTGGGCATTCTCCTGGGAAGCTACCTGCACTACCATAGCGACAGCCGCGACTGGCTGGTCGTCAATTTGCTCTCTCCGGCGGGTGATATCTTCATCCATCTGATTAAAATGATTGTTGTGCCGATTGTGATCTCCACGCTGGTGGTGGGTATCGCGGGTGTGGGTGATGCCAAACAGCTCGGGCGTATTGGCGCGAAAACCATTATTTACTTCGAGGTGATCACCACCGTCGCCATCATTTTGGGGATCACTCTGGCGAACGTCTTCCAGCCCGGTGCCGGGGTGGATATGTCGCAGCTGGCGACCGTCGATATCTCGAAATATCAGAGCACTACGGAAGCGGTACAAAGCAGTTCCCACGGCATTATGGGCACGATTTTGTCGCTGGTGCCGACGAACATTGTGGCGTCGATGGCGAAAGGCGAAATGCTGCCGATCATCTTCTTCTCGGTGCTGTTTGGTCTGGGGCTTTCCTCCCTGCCCGCGACGCATCGTGAACCGCTGGTGACCGTGTTCCGCTCCATCTCTGAAACCATGTTTAAAGTGACTCACATGGTGATGCGTTATGCACCGGTGGGTGTGTTTGCGCTGATTGCGGTGACGGTGGCTAACTTTGGTTTCTCTTCTCTGTGGCCACTGGCGAAACTGGTGCTGCTGATGCATTTCGCCATTCTGTTCTTCGCGCTGGTAGTGCTGGGAATTGTGGCGCGCCTGTGCGGGTTAAGCGTCTGGATCCTGATTCGTATTCTGAAAGATGAGCTGATTCTGGCGTACTCCACTGCCAGCTCTGAAAGCGTACTGCCGCGAATTATTGAGAAGATGGAAGCCTACGGAGCACCGGCGTCGATCACCAGCTTCGTGGTGCCGACCGGTTACTCTTTTAACCTTGATGGTTCGACGCTGTATCAAAGTATTGCCGCTATTTTCATCGCTCAGCTGTATGGCATTGACCTGTCCATCTGGCAGGAAATCATTCTGGTGCTGACGCTGATGGTGACCTCGAAAGGGATTGCTGGCGTGCCGGGCGTGTCGTTTGTGGTGTTGCTGGCAACGCTGGGTAGCGTAGGTATTCCGCTGGAAGGTCTGGCGTTTATTGCTGGTGTTGACCGTATCCTCGACATGGCGCGTACTGCGCTGAACGTGGTGGGTAATGCGCTGGCGGTGCTGGTGATTGCCAAGTGGGAACACAAATTTGACCGCAAAAAGGCGCTGGCTTATGAGCGTGAAGTGCTGGGCAAATTTGATAAAACTGCGGATCAATAATTGAAGATTGCCGGGGTTATCCACCCGGCAATGTGTGGATGCCTGATGCGACGCTGGTGCGTCTTATCAGGCCTACGCCAGACAGCGCAATAGCCTGATTTAGCGTGATTTTGTAGGTCGGATAAGGCGTTTACGCCGCATCCGACATCAACGCCTGATGCGACGCTTAACGCGTCTTATCAGGCCTACCTTAACCGTTGGTTAATTTTTCAAACTCTTCACACCCGGTATCAAACCCTTCCATACAGCTCAGGTTCAACCAGTGCAGCGCCTTTTGTTTGTTCTTCTCGATAAAACCTTCTTCACCGTTTAAGAACATCATTCCCGCCCAGTACTCGGAATAACCGGTTCGGGAAATTGCAGAGCTGCGTTTGAAATACCAGGTTGCCTTGTCATCGTCGGCCTTAATGCCCACGCCGTTGGCGTAAATCAAACCAAGCAGCATTTGGGCATCGACGGCAGAGTCGTTCTCCAGATCTTCCGAGGCTTTTCTAACAGCGAAATCGCCTTTGGATAATCCGGTTTACCCGCTTGAGTATTTACCAGAATATGCGCCAGCGTTACTTCACCTTCTTTACTGCCCGCTTGCGCCGCTTTCTCTGCAAGAACTTTTGCTTGTGGATAGTCCAGACTGACCGGATTGGTGATTTTGATCTGCGCCAACAGCGCGCAGGCATCAGCATCACCGCTGTCGGTGGCTTTCTGTGCCCAATATTCGGCTTTGCTCAAATCGCCGGAGCTAAACCAGCTGTCGGCAAGAAAATATTGTGCGCGTCGGTCCCCGGCCTCTGCTGCCTTTAAATACTGGCTGCCAGGCTCGGAGTCGTTGGCGTGGGCAAAGAATGTCAAAAACAACATCAATGCGATAATTTTTTTCATTTTGATAATACGATTGGGTAGGGAGTAACCAGTATAAAGAGTTCGAATGGATAAAAAAACAGCCTCCGAAAGGAGGCTGTAGAAAGGACTGTATTACGCCAGTGCCGCTTCGCGCAGGCGAGTTTTCAACTTGTTGTACTCGTCAATCACGTACTGCTCGGCGGCGCGCTGATCGGCGATCGGCTCGACGCGCACGGCGCAGTATTTGTATTCCGGCGTTTTCGTAATCGGGCTTAAGTTTTCGGTAACCAGCTCGTTACAGGCACCAATCCACCACTGGTAGGTCATGTAAATCGCCCCTTTGTTCGGACGATCGCTGACCTGCGCACGGGTGATAATTTTGCCTTTACGCGAGTGCACCCAAACCAATGCCTCATCTTCAATACCCAGACGTTTGGCGTCTTCGGTATTGATTTGTGCGTAGCCAGGTTCATCAGCCAGCGCCGCCAGTGCCGCACAGTTACCGGTCATCGAACGGCAAGAGTAGTGACCAACTTCACGCACCGTTGACAGTACCATCGGGTACTCGTCGGTGAGTTTGTCGATTGGCGCTATCCAGTCGCAGGTGAAGAACTGCGCCAGACCGTTCGGGGTATCAAACTTCTCTTTAAACAGATAAGAAGTCCCCTGATCGGCATCTGAAGTATCGCGGCAAGGCCACTGAATGAAGCCCTGTTCGCCCATTTTCTCGTAAGTCGCACCGTAGAAATCCGGGCACAGATGACGCAACTCATCCCAGATCTCCTGGGTGTTGTTGTAGTGCATCGGATAACCCATACGGGTGGCGATTTCACTGATGATTTGCCAGTCCGTTTTCAGATCCCATTTCGGTTCAACTGCTTTGAAGAAACGCTGGAAGCCACGGTCAGCCGCAGTAAACACGCCTTCATGCTCGCCCCACGACGTTGACGGCAAAATGACATCCGCCGCCGACGCGGTTTTGGTCATAAAGATGTCCTGAACGATGACCAGTTCCAGATCTTCAAAGGCTTTACGTACTGCCGACAGCTCCGCATCAGTTTGCAGCGGATCTTCGCCCATAATGTACGCGGCACGCACTTCGCCATGCGCTGCGCGGTGCGGCAGCTCGCTGATGCGATAGCCGGTATGAGCAGGCAGGCTTTCCACGCCCCAGGCTTTGGCGAATTTCTCGCGGTTAGCCGGATCTTTCACGTACTGGTATCCCGGATACGTATCCGGCAGCGCGCCCATATCGCAGGCACCCTGCACGTTGTTCTGACCACGAACCGGGTTTACACCCGCATGCGGCTTACCGAGGTTACCGGTCAGCATCGCGAGGCTGGTCAGAGAACGCACGGTTTCCACGCCCTGGTAGAACTGGGTTACACCCATGCCCCACAGGATGGCGGCGCTTTTCGCCTGGGCATACATCCGTGCCGCCTGACGAATCTCACTGGCGCTGACGCCGGTGATATCTTCAACCGACTCCGGCGTGTAGCCTTCAACGATTTTACGATACTCTTCAAAGCCTTCTGTACGGGAAGCGACGAACGCTTTGTCGTACAGATTTTCTTCAATAATGACATGGCCCATCGCATTCAACAGCGCGATGTTCGAGCCGTTTTTCAGTGCAATGTGCATGTCAGCAATGCGCGCGGTTTCAATTTTGCGCGGATCGCAGACGATAATTTTCGCCCCGTTACGTTTAGCGTTAATTACGTGATTCGCCACGATTGGGTGGGAATCCGCCGGGTTGTACCCGAAAACGAACACTAAATCGGTATTATCAATTTCGTTAATAGCATTGCTCATTGCGCCATTACCGACCGATTGGTGCAGACCTGCAACCGATGGGCCGTGTCAGACACGAGCGCAGCAGTCAACGTTATTGGTACCAATAACGGCGCGCGCAAATTTTTGCATTACATAGTTGGTTTCGTTACCCGTACCACGCGAGGAGCCGGTCGTCTGGATGGCATCCGGACCGTACTTCTCTTTGATGGCGCTCAGGCGCTCGGCAACGTAATTCAGTGCCTCATCCCAGGAAACAGGTTCGAGTTTGCCGCCACGCTGGCGACGGATCATGGGGGTTTTCAGGCGCGGGGTCAGGATCTGGGTATCGTTAATGAAGTCCCAGCCATAATAACCCTTCAGACACAGGGTACCCTGGTTGGTTTTCCCCTGCGCTGCCTCCGCCCGGACGATTTTGCCGTTATCGACGACCAGGTTGATTTTGCAACCTGATGCGCAATAGGGGCAAACCGTGACGACTTTTTTCATCGGTCTCGCTCCAGTTAATCAAATCACGCATACGCGCTCTCGACTACAGTACGCATCTTTTATGCCACATTTTATTTGGGGTCATTCCCTGATATTACGGGCACTATTTATTCAAAACTCTGACGAAAAACAGGCTGTCGTCAGTTTTGACGTGACGAAACGAAATACCGCGTGACAGCCATCACGCGGCAGACATTTTATTTTTTCTCGACGACGGGAGCCGCCTGATACCCGCCGCCCAGCGATTTCATCAACTGAATGCTGTGGATCACCCGGCGGCTGTCCAGCATCAGTAATGACATCTCTTCGGCAAGCACTGGCAACCGGGCTTCGGTGGCCTGTAAGCGGCTGGTTAAGCCGCGCTGATAGGCGGCCTCGGCAGCGCGCTGGGTGAAGCGCGTTGCTTCCACGCGTTCAGCCTGCATTTCTCGTTCGTCGTTGAGCGTTTGCAGACGCGTGCCGTTGACGGCAACGTCACGCACCGCGTTCAGTACTGACTGGTTGTAACGTTCAATCATCATGTTGCTGGCGGCGCGAGTGCCTTCGAGATTGGCATTCAACCGTCCACCGTCAAACAGCGGCAATTTCAGACCCGGGATGAAGTTGAACTGGCGACTGTTTTTTTTGAATAAGGTATCCAGGTGGATGGAGTCCAGACCGAAAAACGCTTTGATATCAAAGCTCGGGTAGAACAGTGCCCGCGCGGAATCCACCTGATCTAATGACGCCTGAACATACCAGCGCATGGCTTGCAGATCCGGGCGTCTGGCGAGCAACTCATAAGAGAGTGTCGCCGGAATGCCGGTCTGGACTCGTGGTAATGCCACCGGTTTGATCTCCGGCATATCGCTGGCCCCCGCGCCAATCAATGCACGCAGAGATTCTCGCGTTTCGGTGATTTGCCCTTTGACGGCAGCAATTTGTTTATCGACCGCCAGAATCTGTGCCCGCGCGCCGTGGAAAGGCACTTGTGCTTCCAGACCGTGCGCCACTTTACTCTGGTGCGCTTTCACCGCGTAATCAATCACATCGCGAGTTTGTTCTAACAGATCGAGCATCTGATAGCTGGCCTGCATACTGTAATAAAGCTGCGCTACGCCCGTGGTCAGCGATAGCTCTACTGCTGCGGTTTCTGCCAGCGCGGCATTATGCGCGCCAATGGCGGCGGCAACCGCTGAGCGATGCACACCCCACAAATCAAGATCCAGTCCGGCAAACAAACCTACTGTGGCTTCCGTATAGTACGGCCCGTCCATACCCAGTGAGGGCGCATCCATCGCATAAGGGCTTAAAAAGCCGTTCGCCGAGACGCGTTGGCGGTTGAGCATCCCTAACGCTGCGACCTGTAATTGTGAACCGGCATCTAACAAATCGGCCTGGGACTGCGCTTTTTCTTCCTGCAGTTTCGCTTCGGCGAGGGTGTGTGAACCACTTAGCGTCCGTTGGATCAGCGCATCCAGCTGCGGGTCATTGAGTTGTTTCCACCACTGCGCCTGCGGCCAGCCGGAGCTGGCAAGATGAATATCGTCGGCCAGTTTGATTTGTTCCGGTTTGAGCTGTTGATGAGGTGCAGAATCCTTACGTACCAGGGCACAGCCGGAAATCAGCGTCGTGCTGCCGAGAATGCTGCACAACAGCAGACGTGAAAGTTGACGATTGATCATTGCGTGGCTCCTTGTGCCTGTTCCGTGGCGGGCGTTAATGCCGGGGCTGTCCAGTCTGGCAAGCGGGCGAAAAGCTGGCAGACGTGTTGCTCCTGTTTTAATAAGGTGGGCAGGATGGCCTGCGAGGCGGGTGTCTCTTCAAGCGTTATTTGAGGAGAACAGCTGAGTGCGGTTGCCAGACCGGCAGCGTATTTTTCCAGGGCGTCGGCAAACTGACCTGCTCTGTCCGGCTGTAGTGCGTTATCCAGCGCCTGCGCCGAGTTCCAGGTGGCATCCCAGGCGTGAAGAAGATCGCGGCCCTGACGAATAACCGTTTGCGAACGTTCAATCAGTAAGGCGCGTTCTTCGCTGTCCAGTTGACGCTCCAGCGCCACGCGTTGGCACATCTCTTCACAGGCATTAAACGCCGCATGCAGACCTATACGAATTTGCAGATAAGTGCGCAGAGCCGTGACTTCCTGCTGGCGTGGGATCCGCATTACTTTACTTAGCATACCCAGCGCACCGGCTAGTTTTTGCGGCAGAGTGCGCGCTTCACTTTCAGGCCAGACAAAGGTGTAAATCACCGCGGACACCACGGTACCAATGATGATACCCAGGGCGCGATCGCGAATTTCCACCAGGTCGTACACTGGGCCAAAAACGTTTTCGAGCGTGGCGAGCGCGAAGGTGACGACCATCTGTGTGCCGATATAAGAAGAGCGTTCAGAGCTGGTGGCAATCCATGCGCCCAACAGGAAAATCGGTGCCAGCACAAACAGCAATTCGACAATATTGTCCAGCCAGGGCATGACCAGTAGCGTGAATAACAGCGCCAGAATCGCGCCGCAAAAGGCCCCGCCAAAACGCAGCACCATCTTCTGGTACGACGAACCGACATTTGGATTAGCGACGATCACGCAGGTCAGCATACAGGTGTGAATGCCTTCCCAGTCCACGCCGCTGTAAAAGGTGTAACAGATCAAACAGGCGAGCAATGTTTTTACCGCGTAGCGTATATAGTCTGGATTGGTAAAAGCATCGGCGACCATTGATGGCGGTTTGGCGGCGGGCGTTGGCGGCGTATTCGGGTTCATCTGGCCCAGTTGTAACAACGTCTGGCAGATATTCTCCAGGTTACATTCCCGTGCCGCCACCGCTTCACTTTCACTGATCCGCCAGTTGCTTTGCCAGCACTGACCTTCAGCAACGGCATGCTGCAGCTTGTTGATTTCTGAGGCTAATTTTTGCCGAAATTCAATAATTGCCTGAGAATCAGCAAAAGAGGTGGGATCGTAGCGATTCAGCGTCGAGTAAATGTAGGTTACCGTTGCCACGCAGCTTTGCCACCATGCGCTTTGAGTTCGCCAGTTGGCATCGTCCGCGAGACAAAAGACATTCAGTTTTTGCAGCGCCAGCGCCTCTCTTTCAATCCGCGTTTCGGGTAGCGGTGCGAGGCTGTCTGTCAGGTGACTAATGGCATCATCAAGCCGATCATTAAGCGCCTGATGCATTTGCGAAATGGCACGACTGGGAAACCACAGCACGCCGATTAACGTCATCAGCAAGGTTGGATAGAGGCCAACAACGATACACCACAGCGTTAAGCGCACGACCACTTCCGGATAGTCGAGCATGGCGGGGAAGGTTTGCCCGTAAATGGCGACAATGGCGACAGCGAAAAAGACCAGTCCCAGCCGATGGGTGCGCATCAAAAACATGCAGCCCATCAGGATCGGCCCGGCGATGATCAATCGGATCAACGGTTCGCCGTATGACCATTTGTAGATCAAAAACAGGCTGCCGATCTCCAGCACCGTGGCAACCACAAACAAGATCGCCACAAATTTGGTGTAAAACGCGTTCGACTGAATACCGTAAAACAGCACTGCCAGCGATAACGCCACAAAAGGGATCTCAAAAGTCATCGAGATCAGAATCACCAGCAGGCAGCCTACCCAGAGTTGCACGATCTGCGGCACGCGGCCGGGTCGCCGCTCGCTTAACTCTTCATGAAAGAACGCCAGCAGCCTGACCACCGGTAATGGCAGGGAGTTGAGCGCGCTCATTATTGCGGCTCAAGATTAGCGACTGCCGAAGCGCCGATGCGGAACATTTCCGGGTCAGGTTTATCGACCATGATTTTGACCGAAAAACGCTGGGCAACGCGGACCCAGTTAATAGAGCGAGAAACTTTCGGCAGGCCGCCCAGCACCAGGCCGCCGTCATTCGGTAGCACGCCGTAGCCAATCGAATCCACTTTACCCTCGAAGGTTTTGCCGCTGTCACTCATCAGGCGAATCGTTGCGGGTGTACCTGAGCGAATATTTTTCAGATCGGTTTCGCGGAAGTTGGCGATCACGTACCAGTGACGAGTGTCGATTAGGGTAAAAATAGGGCGCATGGCAGAAGCAAATTGCCCGACGGAGGTTTTGAGGGAAATGACCCGGCCATCAAACGGCGCGCGAACGGTCGCCATTTCCAGATGCAGTTTGGTCAGGGCAATATCCGCTTCGACCGCCGCACGCTGGGCAACTAATACATCCACGCCGCTGACGGCGCTGGCGGCTGACTGCGCCTGTAACAATACGGCATTAAGATCCGCTTCTGCGGCGCGCTGCGCCGTTCTTGCACGGTCAACATCTTCCGCTGAGACAAAACCTTCTTTCAGTAATGGCTCGGTGCGGCGTAATGTATCTGTGGCCTGTTTCGCGGCGGCACGTGCTTTTTCTACCGTGGCATTAACCGAGTCGGCACCAAACTGTTGGGCGTCAACGCTACGCTGGGTGAGCATAATTTGCTTATCCAGCGCCGCGAGGGAGGCTTCAGCTTTCGCCAGATTGGCTTCGTACGGGCGCGGGTCAATGCGGAACAGCAAATCGCCCTGTTTGACTGCCTGGTTGTCGGTGACCCCAGTTCTACAATGCGGCCGCTGACTTCCGGCACCACATCAATGGTATCTGCTGACGCGTAAGCGTCATTAGTTGATGGCGCACTGTCTACGCGCCAGATAACGAAAACAAGGGCAACCAGCGCCAACGCAACCACTAACAGAGCAGGGAATTTACTGCGAGGAGCTTTTTTCGGCGTACTTTCCATGAGCGCGTCTCAAATAGATTAGAAAAATGCCAGCCAGAACAGCATGGCGTAGACAGCAAAAAGGGCGGTATAAATAATTCCGACAAATGCCAGATTGATATTTGCCCGCTGAATAATTCGCCTCGTGATTAGCGTCAAAATAAGGCTGGCAATGGCGCAGAAAAACCAGCTGGGATAATAAGCGCCGATCACCGGGATTGCCGGAGATAATGAGCATCCCGAAACCATGAAGACGGGAATTATCCAGGCTGTTTTTTTGAGTTGCATCGCCATGCGAGAGAGAACTGTTGGCATATTAAATACATCCTGTTTGCTGCGAACAATATCTGTAGTGAATATCAATATCCATTGAAGGCGTCAGTATGGCTATTTTCTTGATGAATAAAAATAGCTTTATTCAGCCACCGCATTCATAACTTATATATTTTATGTATTAATTGATTGTATGTATTTTTATAATAAATGCTTTTGGGGGCTTAAGCGCCCCCAAAAGTGAGTGGCATTAATTTGGGGTTACGATATTCACCCACAAATCGAAATTATCCAGACAGGCAATAATTTCTTCCAGTTTCGCGCCATTGCCAATAATTTTGGCTTTCTTCGCTTTTACCAGATCCGCCATTTTGGCTTGTCCTGTCAGCACGGCGTGCAGATCTTCACGGCTGATGTAGAAAGAGGCGTCGGCTTGCGGTTGCAGTGTTTTACGGTAGTTAAGCACGCTATCGTTCAGCGTCAG
Organism: Shigella sp. FC1544; assembly: GCF_001722145.1. Classification (NCBI taxonomy): domain Bacteria; kingdom Pseudomonadati; phylum Pseudomonadota; class Gammaproteobacteria; order Enterobacterales; family Enterobacteriaceae; genus Shigella; species Shigella sp. FC1544. The sequence goes on along the minus strand of NZ_MECT01000499.1, from coordinate 2,038 downwards.
GTTGAGGTTATCGCCGTTGCTCATATTGAAGTTCAGGCTGATATTTTTACCCGCAGCTTTCGCGCTATCGAGGCGAACGGACATAAAGTCGAACAGCATTTCGACCGACATCCCGCGAATGGTGTCCGGGGAACCGGTGGTGCCGTGGCTGAACTTATGCACCCCTTCGCGCAGCTCTTTCGCGCCGGTCAGGTAGAAACCGCGCCAGGTGGCGGACTCGGCCTGATAGCCCAGCTGTTCAAAGTTATTCGCTTGCAGATTCTTCGCGACCTGGTCACCCGGGTTGGCGGCAATCACCTGTTTCAGCAGTTCTGCCGACCAGCGGTAATCACCTTGCTTGTTCGCTTCTTGCGCCAGGCTGATGACACGGGCAGAACCGCCCAGCGCCTGCACGTAACGTTTACCCATCTCCACCTGACCATACGGATGCAGGTTAGCCGGGTTACCGTCGTAATAGCCAAGATAGAAGTTATACACCGCGCGGGCGTTGTGGCTGACAGAACCGTAATAGCCACGGCTGGCCCAGTTATTGGCAAGTGCAGGCGGCAGTTTAATCATGTCGCCGATTTCATTCATGGTGTAGCCCTGGTTCGCCAGGTGCAGGGTCTGGTCGTGAATGTACTTGATAGTATCGCGATATTTACCAATATAATCATTGATATGCTTATTGCCCCGGACCGGCCAGGTGTGCGGCATAAACAGGACTTCCGCGTCGTTACCCCACATATCCAGCGTTTCGTTCAGATACTCGGTCCACTTGCTGGTGTCGCGGGTTTTCGCGCCGCGCAGAGTGTAGAAGTTGTGCAGGGTATGCGTGGCGTTCTCGGCGGTACACAGCGCTTTCAGGGCCGGAATATAGAAGTGCATTTCGGCTGGTGCTTCGCTACCTGGGGTCATCAGGAAGTCAAACTCCAGGCCGTCGATAATCATCTTCTCACCGGTTTTGGTGATGGTTTTGTTCGGTGCGATGATGCTCGGGTAGCCCGATGCCAGCGTTACGCCAAGACCATTGCCGATGTTACCCTGAGGGTTATGCGCCAGCAGCAGGCCGTAGGAGTAAAGTGCACGGCGGCTCATAATATTACCCGCCAGTACGTTTTCGCTGATGGCTTCGTCCATAAAGCCAGCAGGGGCGATAACCTGCACTTTACCGGATTTCACATCAGCTTCAGAGATAATGCCTTTCACGCCGCCATAGTGGTCGGTATGGCTGTGGGTATAAATAACCGCAACAATCGGTTTTTGCGGGCGATTTTGGAAGTAAAGGTCAAGGGCGGCTTTTGCGCTCGGTGGCGTCACCAGCGGGTCGATGACAATAATCCCGGTATCACCTTCGATAAAGGTGATGTTGGAGATATCCTGACCGCGAACCTGGTACATTCTGTCGGTGACTTTAAACAGGCCGGAAATACCGTTTAACTGCGACTGACGCCACAGGCTAGGGTTAACGGTTTCGGGCGCGGGCGCATTGATATCAAATTTATAATCTTCCCCGCGATAATATGGTTTGCCATTAGCATCGCGCAGAATACCTTCATCCAGCAGCGGAGCGATAAATCCACGCTGAGCGTCGTCAAAATCCTGACGATCGCTAAACGGTAATGATTTGGCGTAATTCTGATTAACCTGTTGGGTATATTGAGTGGCGGCTTTCGCTTCCTCTTTCGCGTTAGCGGTATTTACCATCATGCCGCTGGCGGCAGTTAACGCAATAACAATTCTGCTCAAACGGAATAACCGAGAGTTATTCATATAAATCTCCATTTATCATTTATGTCGTAAATATGTAATCCATACAAAATACGTCATTTAAAGCTGGGGTTATCATAATTGGGAATTTGCGACTTTAATAAGTGGAAGTGTGAGCTGAACGATCCATTTTATTAGGCATTTGTGCTGAAGAGAGAAAATTAGTAAGGCAGTATGACTTTCCGTGAGACAGATGCTGGCCAACGTGGGATATTTAACGCGGGTTAACATCGTTGTCAGAGCCGCATGGGTGAGCTGTTGCTACACCCCGGTATTTCCACCACGGAGG
>NZ_MECT01000498.1:0-293 GCF_001722145.1 Shigella sp. FC1544 | reverse complement strand
GGGATACAGGGAGATAAAACAGACGATGCAACTGAGCAGGCTGACGCTGAGAAGTAAAAAGCCGGAGCTTGTGGAGCAAGAGCTGTGGGGTGTCTTACTAGCTTATAATCTGGTGAGATATCAGATGATTAAAATGGCGGAACATCTGAAAGGTTACTGGCCGAATCAACTGAGTTTATCAGAATCATGCGGAATGGTGGGTAATGCTGCCAACTTACTGATTTAGTGTATGATGGTGATTTTAAGGTGCTTGCGTGGCTTCCATTTCCATCAGATGTCCTTCCTGCTCCGCT
>NZ_MECT01000497.1:0-295 GCF_001722145.1 Shigella sp. FC1544 | reverse complement strand
AAGTCCGTCAACGGGCAGTCCGTATGGTTCTGGAAAGTCAGGGCGAATATGACTCACAATGGGCGACAATTTGTTCCATTGCTCCAAAGATTGGCTGTACGCCGGAGACTCTGCGTGTCTGGGTTCGCCAGCATGAGCGGGATACCGGGGGCGGTGATGGAGGGCTCACCACCGCTGAACGTCAGCGTCTGAAAGAGCTGGAGCGTGAAAATCGTGAACTGCGCCGCAGTAACGATATCCTTCGCCAGGCTTCCGCTTATTTTGCGAAGGCGGAGTTCGACCGCCTCTGGAAAAA
>NZ_MECT01000496.1:0-297 GCF_001722145.1 Shigella sp. FC1544 | reverse complement strand
CACCACGTCAAAGGGTGACAGCAAGCTCATAAGACGCCCCAGCGTCGCCATAGTGCGTTCACCGAATACGTGCGCAACAACCGTCTTCCGGAGCCTGTCATACGCGTAAAACAGCCAGCGCTGCGCGATTTAGCCCCGACGTATCCCCACTGTTCGTCCATTTCCGCGCAGACGATGACGTCACTGCCCGGCTGTATACGCGAGGTTACCGACTGCGGCCTGAGTTTTTTAAGTGACGTAAAATCGTGTTGAGGCTAACGCCCATAATGCGTGCAGTTGCCCGGCATCCAACGCCAT
>NZ_MECT01000495.1:0-302 GCF_001722145.1 Shigella sp. FC1544 | reverse complement strand
GTTTTCTCAAGGGACCAGTTTCAAATCACTAAATCTTTCTATTGAAGCGCCATCTGGAGCACGGTCATCATTTCGGTCACTTGAGCATCTCGATAAGGTATCCAGACACTATATCTCTGAGATAATACAAAAAGTTCATCCTCTTTCTTCAGACGAACGTCACTTACTTTCTATTATTATTAATAATAATTTTAACTTCAGACATCAGGTAATGACTCCAACTTATTGATAGTGTTTTATGTTCAGATAATGCCCGATGACTTTGTCATGCAGCTCCACCGATTTTGAGAACGACAGCGACT
>NZ_MECT01000494.1:0-303 GCF_001722145.1 Shigella sp. FC1544 | reverse complement strand
ATGCTGATGACACGCCTGTCCCGGTGCTGTTGCCAGGCAATAAGAAAACGAAGACCGGGCGGTTATGGACCTACGTTCGTGACGACCGTAACGCCGGGTCAACGCTGGCGCCGGCGGTGTGGTTCGCTTACAGCCCGGACAGAAAAGGCATCCATCCGCAGACCCATCTTGCGGGGTTCAGTGGTGTACTGCAGGCGGATGCATACGCCGGGTTCAACGAGCTGTACCGGGATGGCCGGATAACGGAAGCCGCCTGTTGGGCTCACGCCCGCCGTAAAATCCACGATGTGCACGTTCGCACCC
>NZ_MECT01000493.1:0-304 GCF_001722145.1 Shigella sp. FC1544 | reverse complement strand
TCCGCCACCCAGACCTGATTTGGTGCTGTAGGAGCGAACGTCTGGTTCAGCAGATTTGGCGCAACTGGCAGATTGTGGTTCGGGTTCGTAGTCGCTCTGAACTTGCGTTTCTGCTTACAGCGTAGCCTTAGCTCCTTACGAAGACGTGCCAGTCGGTCACGACCAACGATGATGCCATTCTCTGCCAGCTCCGTCTGGAGCCGCCGGGTTCCATATGTTTCGCGAGTGCGGATATGTGCCACCTTAATCTCCAGTTTTAGCCGCTCATCACTTTGTTTTCTGTCTGAGGGTTCATGCTGTACCC
>NZ_MECT01000492.1:0-306 GCF_001722145.1 Shigella sp. FC1544 | reverse complement strand
ACTGGGAAATGAAGTGACAGCCCGCCTGCTGACCGTGACGCGCAAAGGAAAAGTCTGCCATCTGCTGACGTCGATGACGGACGCCATGCGCTTCCCCGGAGGAGAAATGGCGGATCTGTACAGTCATCGCTGGGAAATTGAACTGGGATACAGGGAGATAAAACAGACGATGCAACTGAGCAGGCTGACGCTGAGAAGTAAAAAGCCGGAGCTTGTGGAGCAAGAGCTGTGGGGTGTCTTACTGGCTTATAATCTGGTGAGATATCAGATGATTAAAATGGCGGAACATCTGAAAGGTTACTGGCC
>NZ_MECT01000491.1:0-310 GCF_001722145.1 Shigella sp. FC1544 | reverse complement strand
CTGGCCGAACAAACCGTCGTCGTTCCCGGCACGAATGCCGCTGCCGTAGTACTGCCACGTCTGGCACTCCAGCTCATCACGCTGCGTAAGCAAAGAGACGAGGTGGCGCTTGAGGTAGAACAGCGAGTTATTGCTCACCCTCTTTACCCGGTCCTGACCAGTATGCCCGGAGTCGGTGTCAGGACCGCAGCCAGACTCCTCACCGAGGTCGCTGCCGCGCCTTCGCCTCTGCCGCACATCTCGCTGCTTATGCTGGCCTTGCGCCGGTAACTCGGCGATCCGGCTCGTCAATACGCGGTGAGCATCCCTC
>NZ_MECT01000490.1:0-315 GCF_001722145.1 Shigella sp. FC1544 | reverse complement strand
AATAACGCGTAATCATCAGTGCCGCTCAATGTGGCAACTGTTGAAAAAAGTTCGCCATTTTATGGAAACCGTCAGCCCATTCCCCGGAGGCAAACATGGGCTGGCAAAAGTGTGGTGATGCTGCCAACTTACTGATTTAGTGTATGATGGTGTTTTTGAGGTGCTCCAGTGGCTTCTGTTTCTATCAGCTGTCCCTCCTGTTCAGCTACTGACGGGGTGGTGCGTAACGGCAAAAGCACTGCCGGACATCAGCGCTATCTCTGCTCTCACTGCCGTAAAACATGGCAACTGCAGTTCACTTACACCGCTTCTCAA
>NZ_MECT01000489.1:0-317 GCF_001722145.1 Shigella sp. FC1544 | reverse complement strand
AAAAGTGGTACGCGATATAATCACATAACGCAGATGACAGACAGAACGGAGAAAACGAAAAGATGAACAAGCAGCAGCAAACCGTACTCAACATGGCGGGATTCATAAAAGGCCAGAGCCTGACGCTGCTCGAAAAACTGGACGCACTCGATGCTGACGAGCAGGCCACCATGTGTGAGAAGCTGCACGAACTCGCAGAAGAACTCCAGAACAGCATACAGACACGCTTTGAAGTAGAAAATAGCACAGAGAGATAACGCTCAGGACAGGATGCCGAACGGCACAACAGAGCGTAAGGAGAAAATGTCACATAAGGC
>NZ_MECT01000488.1:0-23519 GCF_001722145.1 Shigella sp. FC1544 | reverse complement strand
TTTCTGGTGCGTACCGGGCTGAGAGGCGGTGTAAGTGAACTGTAGTTGCCATGTTTTACGGCAATGAGAGCAGAGATAGCGCTGATGTCCGGCAGTGCTTTTGCCGTTACGCACCACGCCTTCAGTAGCGGAGCAGGAAGGACATCTGATGGAAATGGAAGCCACGCAAGCACCTTAAAATCACCATCATACACTAAATCAGTAAGTTGGCAGCATTACCCGCAAATGACGACAATCCGCGACGGCGTCCGCGGCAAAGATAAACTGGATGTGCCCATTAAGTTCATCTGGAACTACGCGGGAAATACCCTCGTTAATCAGCATTCTGACATCAACAAAACGCATGAAATTCTGCAGGACGAATCGAAATGCGAAATGATTGTGGTCATCGAAAACTTTATGACCTCATCGGCAAAATATGCCGACATTCTGCTGCCAGACCTGATGACCGTTGAGCAGGAAGATATTATTCCTAACGACTACGCCGGTAACATGGGATATCTCATTTTCCTCCAGCCTGTCACCAGCGAAAAATTCGAACGCAAACCGATTTACTGGATCCTGAGTGAAGTCGCGAAACGTCTTGGACCTGACGTCTATCAAAAGTTCACAGAAGGTCGCACGCAGGAACAATGGTTACAACATCTGTACGCCAAAATGCTTGCCAAAGATCCGGCGTTACCGTCTTACGACGAACTGAAAAAAATGGGTATCTATAAGCGTAAAGATCCCAATGGCCATTTTGTCGCCTACAAAGCATTTCGTGACGACCGCGAGGCAAATCCACTTAAAACGCCTTCCGGTAAGATTGAAATTTATTCCAGCAGGCTGGCGGAAATTGCCCGTACCTGGGAACTGGAAAAAGATGAAGTGATAAGCCCATTGCCAGTTTATGCCTCAACCTTTGAAGCTGGAACTCCCCTGAACGTAGAACCTTCCCACTGCAACTGTTTGGTTTCCATTACAAATCCCGTACTCACTCGACCTACGGCAATATTGATCTCCTGAAGGCTGCCTGCCGTCAGGAGGTGTGGATCAACCCTATAGATGCGCAGAAACGTGGGATTGCCAACGGCGATATGGTGCGGGTGTTTAACCATCGTGGCGAAGTTCGGCTACCAGCCAAAGTAACACCACGTATTCTCCCTGGAGTTAGCGCTATGGGCCAGGGAGCCTGGCACGAGGCCAATATGTCTGGCGATAAAATAGACCATGGCGGCTGTGTGAATACGCTAACCACTCTGCGCCCTTCACCACTGGCGAAGGGAAAACCGCAGCACACTAATCTGGTCGAGATCGAAAAAATATTTTGGTTCACTGCTGTTGATGGCTGCGTGGTTGGCGGAGAATGGTCGCCAGACAGAATGCGAAGAATTGCTGGCATGGCACCTTTTTCCGTGGTCAACACGTTTTCTTGATGTTTTTATCGAAAAAGCAGAACACCCTTTCTACCGTGCACTGGGTGAACTGTCTCGCTTAACGCTGGCGCAATGGCAATCACAACTGTTAATTCCTGTCGCGGTTAAACCGCTGTTTCGATAGGATCACCGTAATATTGCCGGATGGTGACGATTACGCGCAATCCGGCAATAATAGGTTACAGTGTCACGTTTTTTTATCTCTTAAAGCACGCACTGCTTTTGCGGCTGGCCTCTTTTGCCGCAAAATAGTCGCCCGTGTTTCATTGCCCATTTCTGCTCATGCATCATCTACACATCTATCCGGATCTGCGCACTATGTTCCGCCGTCTGCTTATCGCAACAGTCGTCGGTATTCTCGCGGCCTTTGCCGTTGCCGGGTTTCGTCATGCGATGCTGCTACTGGAGTGGTTGTTCCTCAATAATGACTCCGGCAGTCTGGTCAATGCAGCGACAAACCTTTCCCCCTGGCGACGGTTGCTAACTCCGGCGCTCGGCGGACTGGCGACGGGTTTGTTGCTGATGGGCTGGCAGAAATTTACCCAACAACGCCCTCATGCGCCGACCGATTACATGGAAGCGTTGCAAACCGATGGACAGTTCGATTGCGCAGCAAGCCTGGTTAAATCGCTTGCCTCGCTGCTGGTAGTAACCAGCGGCAGTGCAATTGGTCGCGAAGGTGCGATGATTCTTTTAGCTGCCCTTGCCGCCTCCTGTTTTGCCCAACGTTTTACGCCACGCCAGGAGTGGAAATTATGGATCGCCTGTGGGGCCGCGGCGGGAATGGCTGCGGCCTATCGTGCCCCGCTTGCTGGCAGTTTATTTATAGCCGAAGTGCTGTTTGGCACTATGATGTTGGCCTCTCTCGGCCCGGTGATTATTTCCGCCGTCGTGGCATTGCTGGTTAGCAATCTGATTAATCATAGCGACGCGTTACTCTACAACGTACAACTCTCAGTGACGGTTCAGGCTCGTGACTATGCGCTGATTATCAGTACATGTGTGCTGGCAGGTCTGTGCGGACCACTGTTGTTAACGTTAATGAACGCCTGTCATCGTGGATTTGTGAGTCTCAAACTTGCGCCGCCCTGGCAACTGGCACTAGGCGGGTTGATCGTGGGTCTGCTTTCCCTGTTCACACCTGCAGTGTGGGGCAACGGCTATAGCACCGTACAATCCTTTTTAACCGCCCCACCACTGTTAATGATCATTGCCGGGATCTTCCTTTGTAAACTGTGTGCCGTGCTGGCGAGTAGCGGTTCCGGCGCACCCGGTGGTGTCTTTACACCGACGCTATTTATCGGTCTTGCCATTGGCATGTTGTATGGTCGTAGCCTGGGATTATGGTTCCCTGATGGCGAAGAAATTACGCTTTTACTCGGATTGACCGAGATGGCGACACTGTTGGCGGCAACCACGCACGCGCCGATTATGTCGACGTTGATGATATGTGAAATGACCGGGGAGTATCAGCTACTCCCCGGTTTATTGATTGCCTGCGTCATTGCGTCGGTAATTTCGCGGACGTTACACCGTGACTCTATCTACCGCCAGCACACTGCGCAGCATAGCTAAGCGGATGTATTGCCCCAGTTCTCGCTGTTCGGCGCGCGGCAGATAAGGCAGTTCACCAATGAGCGGTGCCGGAAGTTTTTTACCCAGCACATCAATGATTTCCGCATAATGCGCCAGTCCTGGGTTGATTCGGTTAGCCACCCAGCCAATGAGCGGCAGCCCGTCGTTGGCAATCGCCTGAGCTGTTAGCAGTGCATGGTTAATGCAACCTTCCTGAATACCGACAACCATCAACACCGGCAACTGTTCCTGCACCACCCATTCAGAGAGTGGACGCAAATCATTCATCAGACTGCGCCAGCCGCCAGTCCCTTCTACCACGACATGATCGACTTTATCGGTCAGGTTTGCCAGGCCGTTTGAAATGAGGGTGTAATTGATTGGGCAACTGTGCGCCACGCTACTTTCTTCTTCGCTTAACGCGATAGGATTAACTGCTTCATAAGGCAGTTCGATGGTTGAAACACTCTGCAACACCAGGGCATCTTTATTACGCAGCCCTTCGGGTGTCTCTTTGCTCCCCTTCGCTACGGGTTTATATCCCGCAACTGTTTTTCCCTGGGAGGCTAACGCTTGTAGCAATGCGCGGGAAACCACCGTTTTCCCTACAGAAGTGTCTGTACCGGTAATAAAGAAACGCTTCAGCATCACTAACTCCACCGTTATGCTTCACAAATATAAACCAGGAAAATAATTAACCTTGAAAGTCTAAGTTATGCTTTCCTGGCCCAAATTGAGATAGCGCAAATTTTGGTATAACAGTTAAAAAATGTTAACCCTGCAACAGACGAATCAACAAAGAACCGTTATACATCGCGTCTTTTACCAGCGCAGCGCCTGCTATCGTGCCCTGGTTAGAAAACTGAGTACTCTCAACGCTAATGTGCTGACTATACGTAGGAAGGGCCTGCTGACGTATGCTGTCCGAGATGACAGGGAAGAGGATATCTGCCGCTTTACTTAACGGTGAGCCAATCAGTATTTTTTGTGGGTTAAATAAATTCACCATGATGGCAAGAATGCGCCCGACATGCGCGCCCACCCCGGTAATGATGTCTTTTGCCAGTAGATCGCCGCGCAATGCCGCCTGACACAATGAGTCCACGGTTAACGGTTGCCCATGTAACATCGAGCTCATGGATTGATTGAGACGCAGCTGTGCCAGCTCAAGAATACTGTCCACACTGGCGATGGTTTCGAGGCAGCCGTGGTTCCCGCAATAACAGCGTTTACCATATGGGTCGACCTGTGTGTGGCCTATTTCCACGAGACTACTGCTGCCTGCGTGTAGCAGATGACCATCGGTAATGACGCCCGCCCCCACGTTGTGATCGATAACCACCTGAATCACATCGCGCGCCCCGCGTGAGGCACCAAACAAGGCCTCTGCCATCGTCCATGCGCTGATATCATGCTGAATATAAACCGGTATGCCGGTATGCTGCTCCAGCGCCTCGCCGAGCGGCATCTCTTTTACATCCTCGTAGAACGGCATGCGATGTACAATACCATTTTCCGTATCAATAATTCCCGGCAGGGTTATGGCAATCGAAGTTAGACGCTCAAGTTTTTTCTGGTGGCGGATAAAAAACTGATCGATATGGGAAATGATACGATCCAGCAATGGCAAGTCATCTTTTAACGCCAGTTCCTGCGACTCTTCCACCACCAGTTTGCTGCTCAGATCGCGCAGAGCAAGGAAAATCTCCCCGCGACTAATGCGCAGAGAAAGATAGTGCCAGGCTTCAGTTTCAACCACCAGCCCCACCGCCGGACGGCCACGGTTCCCCGCTTCTTTGATTTCCAGCTCTTGCACCAAGTGTGCTTCGAGCATCTCACGGACAATTTTAGTGATACTGGCAGGAGCCAGCTGCGCCAGACGGGAAAGATCGATACGCGAGACTGGACCAAGCTGATCAATCAGGCGATAAACCGCGCCCGCGTTGGTCTGCTTTATTTGATCAATGTGCCCAGGCTGGTTTTCAGCAACCACCGCATACTCCCTATATTTTCGCGCTCCGAAATAATCTGTAGGCTATGGTGAAGCACTTCAATACGTGTCGTCAAATTTTTACTTAGACATGTGATTAACAGCACATTTTTCGGGCTTTTTCGCTGAAATTTCCCTCACCTGAGAGCATTCAGCAGATGAATACGAAAGTTACGCGAAGCTGGACTTTGTTCATGATGTTTCGGCCAGACCAACCACATTTCAGAAACCGCATCCTCTTCAGCAATCGGCACCCAGCGCATTTCGTTGAGCTGAACACGTTTAAATGAAGCAGGCAAAATTGAAACACCCAGACCGGCGGAAACCAGACCGATGATGGTCATTGCCTCGCCCACCTCCTGAGTGATGACGGGCGTCAAATGGTAACGTCGCATCAGCCCGAGAATATCGTCATACAGCCCTGTCCCGACGTGCGGATCAAAAAAGACGAAGGGTTCTTTCGCCAGTTCAGCCAACGTTACATTCGGGTTATTTGCCAGGGGATGATCGTGCGGGATCATCGCCATAAGCGGTTCATGGACGATGACTGCGTGTGCAAGCGTCTCCGGTAACGCTGTGTTACGCAGCAATCCCATATCCAGCGTTCCTTCAATGAGCGGAGCGATTTGCTCACGAGTGTTCATTTCGCGGGTTTGTAAATGGACACCGGGATAATCACGGCGAAACAGCGATAACGTATCGGACACCGCCCGAATAAAAGGAGCGGACGAAGTAAAACCAATGCGCAACTCCCCCGCTTCACCCTGATGCAGTCTTTCAGCGCGAGCGGCAGCGTCATCTACCATAGACAGGATTTGCCGACTATCTGCAAGAAACTGTTTTCCTGCTGCCGTCAGCAATACACTGCGATTAGTTCGTGCCAGCAGTCGGGCACCAATTTGTTGCTCCAGTGCCTGAATCTGCTGACTTAGCGGTGGTTGCGAAATATTCAGGCGGGCAGCGGCGCGCCCGAAATGCAGCTCTTCCGCAACAGCAACAAAGTAACGCAGATGACGAAGTTCAATATTCATATTTAAAACATCTTATTTGAGATTATTAATATATTAGACAGAACAATTCGATTTTCCTAACCTATGTATAAGCCTGATCCACAGGCATATTTAGCAAGGATTTCAAGTGAGCCGTACTACAACTGTTGATGGCGCTCCGGCAAGCGACACTGACAAGCAAAGCATTTCTCAGCCAAATCAATTTATTAAACGCGGTACGCCGCAATTTATGCGCGTCACCCTGGCGCTGTTCTCTGCCGGACTGGCAACCTTTGCACTCCTCTATTGTGTGCAGCCTATCCTTCCGGTGCTTTCGCAGGAGTTTGGCTTAACCCCCGCGAACAGTAGTATTTCACTGTCCATTTCCACGGCGATGTTGGCTATTGGTTTGCTGTTTACTGGCCCCCTATCCGATGCCATTGGTCGCAAACCAGTGATGGTCACGGCGCTACTGTTGGCCTCCATTTGTACGTTATTTCGACAATGATGACCAGCTGGCACGGCATTTTGATTATGCGCGCCTTGATTGGGCTTTCGTTAAGTGGCGTGGCAGCTGTTGGCATGACTTATCTTAGCGAGGAAATCCACCCCAGTTTCGTGGCCTTTTCGATGGGGTTGTATATCAGCGGCAACTCAATTGGCGGCATGAGCGGACGCTTAATTAGTGGTGTCTTCACGGACTTTTTCAACTGGCGAATTGCTCTGGCGGCAATCGGTTGTTTCGCGCTAGCCTCGGCGTTGATGTTCTGGAAAATCCTTCCGGAATCACGCCATTTTCGCCCGACTTCGCTGCGACCTAAGACGTTGTTTATCAACTTTCGTCTGCACTGGCGTGACCGGGGATTACCGTTATTGTTCGCAGAAGGCTTTTTGCTGATGGGGTCGTTCGTCACGCTGTTTAATTACATCGGCTATCGGTTGATGCTTTCCCCCTGGCATGTCAGTCAGGCCGTGGTTGGCTTATTATCGCTGGCTTATTTGACCGGTACACGGAGCTCACCCAAAGCCGGAACCATGACCACCCGCTACGGGCGCGGTCCGGTGATGTTGTTTTCGACGGGGGTTATGCTGTTTGGTTTACTGATGACCTTATTCAGCTCGCTGTGGCTGATCTTTGCCGGAATGTTACTCTTCTCAGCAGGATTCTTCGCAGCCCACTCAGTTGCCAGCAGCTGGATCGGCCCCCGCGCAAAACGCGCTAAAGGCCAGGCCTCCTCGCTGTATCTGTTCAGTTACTATCTGGGGTCGAGTATTGCCGGGACGCTGGGTGGTGTTTTCTGGCATAACTATGGCTGGAACGGCGTCGGCGCATTTATTGCTCTGATGCTGGTCATTGCTCTGCTGGTCGGGACGCGTTTGCATCGTCGTCTGCACGCCTGAAAAATAAGCCCGGACTGCGGTAACTACACGTCCGGACTTATTGCTTGCTCAAACCAACGTTAATAGCCATCCTAAAATAGACGAAGCGCCAGCCAATTCCCGCAGTGCGTCTAGCGTCATCAGGATTATAAGTACCCAAATAAACGGATTCATTTTGCTGTGTGTCATTTATTACTGATGCGCAGTTATTCTACCGCTTTGTAAGTAGTAAAATAGTTAACCCGATCAAGACTACTATTATTGGTAGCTAAATTTCCCTTAAGTCACAATACGTTATATCAATGCTGTAATTTATTCAGCGTTTGTACATATCGTTACACGCTGAAACCAACCACTCACGGAAGTCTGCCATTCCCAGGGATATAGTTATTTCAACGGCCCCGCAGTGGGGTTAAATGAAAAAACAAATTGAGGGTATGACAATGAAAAAAGTATTAGCTCTGGTTGTTGCCGCTGCTATGGGTCTGTCTTCTGCCGCCTTTGCTGCAGAGACTGCGACGACCACCAAAGCAGCGCCGGCGAAAACGACACATCATAAAAAACAGCATAAAGCAGCACCTGCCCAGAAAGCGCAGGCAGCTAAAAAGCATCATAAAAATACGAAAGCTGAACAGAAAGCCCCTGAACAAAAAGCGCAGGCAGCGAAGAAACACGCCGGGAAACACAGTCATCAGCAACCGGCAAAACCTGCTGCACAACCCGCAGCGTAAGTTTTCAACAGTAATGCTGGCGCGCCCCCTCGCGCCTGAAAATTACGGTGCTAAGCGGGTAACGTTTAGCACCGCCTTTAGCGGAGGGTAGTATGGTGGGCCGTTATCGCTTTGAGTTCATTCTTATCATCCTTATTTTATGCGCACTGATTGCCGCCCGTTTTTATCTTTCCTGACTGTAGTTATCTGATTTTACTCCCACTTTCATCCCGTCCCGTCTATAGTATTTATGAGGGTTTGCTTTTAATAATCATAATTACCCACCAGAGTGTGATATGCGTACAACCATTGCTGTAGTGTTGGGTGCAATTAGTTTGACGTCTGCTTTTGTGTTTGCAGATAAACCAGACGTTGCCAAATCGGCAAACGATGAGGTCAGCACCCTGTTTTTTGGTCATGATGATCGTGTGCCAGTGAATGACACGGCCCAATCACCGTGGGATGCGGTTGGGCAACTGGAAACGGCCAGCGGCAATTTATGTACGGCGACGCTGATTGCACCCAATCTGGCATTAACGGCAGGACACTGTTTATTGACACCTCCAAAGGGTAAAGCGGATAAAGCAGTGGCGCTGCGTTTTGTGTCAAATAAAGGTCTTTGGCGCTATGAGATCCACGACATAGAAGGCTGCGTTGATCCGACACTGGGAAAGCGGTTAAAAGCAGATGGGGATGGTTGGATTGTACCTCCCGCAGCCGCGCCGTGGGACTTCGGATTGATTGTGCTACGTAATCCCCCTTCTGGCATTACACCGTTGCCGTTATTTGAGGGAGATAAAGCCGCGCTTACTGCCGCATTAAAATCGGCTGGCCGTAAAGTAACTCAGGCGGGATACCCTGAAGATCATCTCGATACGTTGTACAGTCATCAAAACTGTGAAGTGACTGGCTGGGCGCAAACGTCGGTGATGTCACATCAGTGCGATACCTTGCCGGGTGACAGCGGTTCGCCTCTGATGTTGCATACCAATGACGGCTGGCAATTAATTGGGGTGCAAAGTTCGGCTCCTGCCGCGAAAGATCGCTGGCGCGCCGATAACCGGGCCATTTCTGTTACCGGTTTTCGCGACAAGCTGGATCAACTGTCGCAAAAATAATGTTCAAACGCTGCCCGACTGTGCGGGCAGCGTGTTCATCAGGCAAGTTTCACCATGATCATTCCAGCCAACAGCAAGACCAGGCCAATCCAGCCTTTACGATTTAACCGTTGACCAAACAAGATCCAACCTGCGGCTAACGTGGCGGCAATACCAAACCCGCCCCACAATGCATAAGCGACAGACAAGTCGATCCCTTTAACGGCCTGAGAAAGCGCACTAAAGGCAGCCAGCACCGCCGCCAGGGAGAGCAAGCCAAATATTTTGCGACGAAAGCCGTCAGAAAATTTCAAAAAGACGTTAGCAACGATTTCCAGCACGATTGCCAATGCCAGCCAGGCGGCGTGAACCCATTCAAACTGCGCCATGGTTCACCTCCAGTTCAGGTTTACGCGCTTTACGGGTACCTGATTTTATCAACACAATCCCGGCGACCAGGGTGGTTAACCCGGCAATTTTCATCAGCGATAAACTTTCGTCGAATAACAAAACGCTAAACAAGGTAATAAATAAAATACCGATACCTTCCCACAGCGCATAAGCTACGCCTAAGGCGATCTTTTTAACGGCGAAAGAGAGAAATATATACGATAGAGAAATCATCACCAGCATTAAAATAAAGCCGCCATTTCCCTCACTGACGCTCGCCCATTTCATTGACAGCGTACCGGTAATTTCTGTAGCAATAGCCAGGCCTAATAAAATCCAATAAATATACATTGTCCTTCTCCTGCAAGAGAATTATTTTAATTTTCGCTTAATTCAGCGAAATCAAAGTAAAGTGGTCAAGCCCCGCGCATAGGGCAAGCTTAGGCAGAAGAAAGGACTAAAGCGCGTTGCGCCAGTGCTGCTCACCTACGAGCAAGATAGTGGATGAGGTACGAAGATGGGTAAATGTTGAAAATAAGGTCCTGAACAAATTGTCCATAATATTACAATTATCCGCAGTGTTGCTTCTCGTCATCGCGGATGATAATTGTCCTCGGTAGTTGAACACGCCTGATTTGTATCATAGCTTAAGAATTAACTCAAAATATTTTCACTTCTTTACCTGAGCGGTTTGATTTTCGTTATGATGACGGAGCGAAAAAGACATTATTATTAGCAAAGGAAGAAAAAACGGGGACAAGCATGGCAAAGCCGATCATCACGCTCAATGGCCTAAAAATCGTCATTATGTTGGGAATGCTGGTCATTATTCTCTGCGGTATCCGTTTTGCCGCCGAGATCATCGTGCCGTTTATTCTCGCATTATTTATTGCTGTTATTCTTAACCCGCTGGTGCAACACATGGTCCGCTGGCGAGTGCCGCGTGTACTGGCGGTGTCGATTTTGATGACCATCATCGTGATGGCGATGGTGTTGCTATTAGCTTATCTGGGTTCCGCGCTCAACGAGTTGACGCGGACGTTACCGCAATATCGCAACTCTATTATGACGCCGCTGCAAGCTCTTGAGCCGTTGTTGCAACGCGTAGGGATTGACGTCTCAGTTGACCAGCTGGCGCATTACATTGATCCGAACGCAGCGATGACGTTGCTCACCAACTTATTGACGCAGTTATCTAATGCCATGTCATCAATATTTTTATTGCTGCTGACGGTGCTGTTTATGCTGCTCGAAGTGCCACAATTGCCCGGAAAATTTCAGCAAATGATGGCGCGTCCGGTTGAAGGGATGGTGGCGATTCAACGTGCAATTGACAGTGTTTCTCATTATCTGGTGCTGAAAACAGCCATCAGCATCATCACCGGCCTGGTCGCCTGGGCGATGCTCGCCGCACTCGATGTTCGCTTCGCTTTTGTCTGGGGATTGCTGGCCTTTGCGCTTAATTACATCCCTAATATTGGTTCAGTTCTCGCGGCAATCCCCCCTATCGCTCAGGTACTGGTGTTTAATGGCTTCTACGAAGCGTTGCTGGTGCTGGCGGGATATCTGCTGATTAATCTGGTCTTCGGCAATATTCTGGAGCCGCGCATCATGGGACGTGGGCTGGGGCTTTCCACATTGGTGGTATTTTTGTCGTTGATTTTTTGGGATGGTTGTTAGGACCGGTGGGTATGCTGCTTTCCGTGCCGTTAACAATTATTGTCAAAATTGCGCTTGAACAAACAGCGGGAGGTCAAAGCATCGCCGTTCTGTTAAGCGATCTCAATAAAGAGTGACGGCCTCCGCAGAGGCCGTCAGGGTTACAGAGCTTTCAGGATTGCATCCACGCTGGCTTTGGCGTCACCAAACAGCATGTGGGTGTTTTCCTTGAAGAACAGCGGGTTTTGCACACCAGCATAGCCAGTGTTCATCGAACGTTTAAAGACAATCACGTTCTGCGCTTTCCACACTTCCAGCACAGGCATACCAGCAATAGGACTCTTCGGATCATCCTGCGCCGCCGGGTTAACCGTATCGTTAGCACCAATCACCAGTACGGTATCGGTATCAGCAAAGTCATCGTTGATCTCGTCCATTTCCAGCACGATGTCATACGGTACTTTTGCTTCAGCCAGCAATACGTTCATATGTCCAGGCAAACGCCCCGCAACCGGGTGGATACCGAAACGCACGTTGATACCACGAGCGCGCAGTTTCTCGGTAATTTCAGCGACAGGATATTGCGCCTGCGCGACTGCCATGCCGTACCCCGGAGTAATGATCACTGAATGGGAGTTTTTCAGCAGTTCCGCTGTCTCTTCTGCGGTGATTTCGCGGTGCTCGCCCACTTCCTGATCATCGCCAGTAGAAGAGCCGTCGGTGCCGAAACCACCCGCAATAACGCTGATAAAGGAACGGTTCATCGCCTTACACATAATGTAAGAAAGGATAGCCCCCGAAGAACCGACCAGCGCACCGGTCACAATCAGCAGGTCGTTGCTGAGCATAAAGCCCGCAGCCGCAGCCGCCCAGCCGGAGTACGAGTTCAGCATCGACACCACCACTGGCATATCTGCACCACCGATGGAGGCGACTAAATGCCAGCCGAATACCAGCGCAATGGCGGTCATTATTAGCAATGCCAGCACTTGCAGGCCGACGCTGTCCGTGCGAACAAATACAATCAGCAGCAGGAAGGAAACGACCAGAGCCGCCAGGTTCATTTTGTGACGGTTTGGCAGCATCAACGGTTTAGACGAAATCTTGCCACACAGTTTGCCGAACGCCACCACCGAACCCGTGAACGTTACCGCCCCGATGAAGATACCGAGGAACACTTCCGTCAGGTGAATATTGACCAGAATCGGTGCCATTCCCGCGTCATGATGCAGATAGCTGTTAAAGCCAACCAGCACTGCCGCCAGACCCACGAAGCTGTGCAGGATCGCCACCAGTTCTGGCATTTCGGTCATTTCAACTTTCTTCGCCAGACGGATACCAATTGCCCCACCAATGACCATCGCCAGCAAGATCCAGCCAACATTACCCGTATCCGGTCCAAAAATGGTTGCGATTAACGCAATCGCCATCCCTGCGATACCGAAGTTGTTACCCTGGCGAGACGTTTCATGTTTCGAAAGACCGGCCAGACTGAAGATAAACAGGATCGCGGCAACAATGTATGCAGCTGTAACTAATCCTCCAGACATATGTTACCCCTTAATTTTTGCGGAACATTTTCAGCATGCGCTGAGTCACGGTGAAGCCACCGAAAATATTAATGCTGGCTATAAGCACCGCGATAAAACTAAGGAAGCTAACCCAGCCGCCCTGGCCAATCTGCAACAGTGCTCCGACAACAATAATCCCTGAAATCGCGTTGGTGACCGACATCAACGGTGTATGCAGCGCGTGCGATACATTCCACACCACGTAATAACCGACAACGCAGGCCAGCGCGAAAACGGTGAAGTGCCCAAGAAACTCTTTCGGCGCAACGCTTGCCAGCCAACCGAAAAGGATGATTGCCAGCGCCATCAACGCGTATTTACGCCACGGTGAGCAGGCACATTTTTCCTCAGTTTTCACTTCCGGTGCCGCTTTTTGTGCCGCCTGCGGCTGAGCTGATACCTGAATCGGCGGTGCCGGCCAGGTAATTTCGCCCGCACGGGTCACGGTCACGCGGCGAATCACCACATCATCAAAATCAACAGTGATATTGCCGTCTTTCTCTTTGCACAACAGTTTCAGCAGATTAACGAGGTTAGTACCGTAAAGCTGCGAGGATTGCGTCGGCAGACGGCCCGGAAGATCGGTATAACCAATCACTTTGACACCATTTTCCGTAGTGAAGATTTCACCCGGCACGGTGTATTCACAGTTGCCACCGTTTTGGGCTGCCAGGTCGACAATCACACTGCCCGTCTTCATGGAGTCAACCATTTCACGGGTAATTAGCTTCGGCGCTGGTTTGCCTGGAATAAGCGCGGTGGTGACAATGATATCGACCTCTTTTGCCTGGGCGGCAAAGAGTTCCATTTCCGCTTTAATGAACGCGTCCGACATCACTTTGGCATAGCCATCGCCGCTGCCCGCTTCCTCTTTAAAATCCAGCTCGAGGAATTCCGCGCCCATACTTTGAACTTGTTCTTTCACTTCCGGACGGGTGTCGAATGCACGCACAATCGCGCCGAGACTGTTTGCTGCGCCAATGGCGGCCAGACCTGCAACACCCGCACCAATCACCATCACTTTTGCCGGTGGCACTTTCCCGGCCGCAGTAATTTGCCCGGTAAAGAAGCGCCCAAATTCATGTGCCGCTTCAACAATGGCGCGATAACCGGCGATGTTCGCCATCGAGCTTAGTGCGTCCAGCGATTGTGCGCGTGAGATACGCGGCACAGAATCCATCGCCATCACGGTCACGTTACGTTCCGCAAGTTTTTGCATTAATTCCGGATTCTGCGCAGGCCAGATAAAACTCACCAGCGTTGTCCCAGGATTCAGTAACGCAATTTCATCATCTAACGGCGCATTGACCTTCAGAATGATCTCTGACTGCCAGACGCTATTCCCTTCTACAATTTCAGCGCCCGCTTGCACAAACGCTTTATCGTCAAAACTTGCCAGTTGACCCGCGCCGCTCTCTACCGCGACGGTAAAACCCAGTTTCAGCAGCTGTTCCACTGTTTTTGGCGTTGCTGCAACACGGGTTTCATTGGTTAACCGTTCTCTTGGTATGCCAATTCGCATGATATTCCCTTCCATCGGTTTTATTGATGATGGTTTGCCTGTGTCAGGAGCCACACAAGCCGCTCATGTACGAGCTAAATGTTACTCCGTTAAAATAAATTAGTAACAAACGCCCTATAACGTACTGAAAATTATGCCTGTGATCTAGCGCCAAAAATCAGTATTTCGGCGTGAACTCGCAAAATATTAACGATTCAGCCGTGATAGTGGGATAAACACCTTAGAACGCCGGATAAAGACTGATAATTGTCTTCGACGGTCGGGTAAAACGAGACATCGCCCCGGCACGATTCACTACTTAACATTAAATTAACTTATACAATTCAGTTGCTTCAGTAGTAATGATGCTGATACGGCTGTTTTTTAAGCATAGACGGTCATTTGAGCAGGATTAAAATTGGCTTAAGGAATGTGATATGAAAAATGACGCAGACAGTTACACCGTTTAAATGCAATAATCAGCCACGTTTCTCGTTAATAACAATACCAGTACCTGGTTTGCGCAAGGCGAAGGATTATTTTTATGAAGCTTAAGAACACCCTCCTGGCGTCGGCACTGCTTTCTGCTACGGCATTCTCCGTTAACGCAGCAACAGAACTGACACCGGAGCAAGCGGCAGCGGTTAAACCTTTTGACCGTGTAGTGGTTACCGGTCGTTTTAATGCTATTGGCGAAGCGGTGAAAGCCGTTTCTCGTCGCGCAGATAAAGAAGGTGCCGCCTCTTTTTATGTTGTCGACACTTCTGATTTTGGTAACAGCGGTAACTGGCGTGTGGTCGCTGACCTCTATAAAGCCGATGCTGAAAAAGCAGAAGAAACAAGTAATCGCGTAATTAACGGTGTTGTCGAACTGCCGAAAGATCAGGCTGTTCTGATTGAACCGTTTGACACGGTCACCGTCCAGGGCTTCTATCGTAGCCAGCCAGAAGTCAATGATGCCATCACCAAAGCGGCAAAAGCGAAAGGTGCCTACTCTTTCTACATCGTTCGTCAAATCGATGCCAACCAGGGCGGCAACCAGCGTATTACTGCATTCATCTATAAAAAAGATGCTAAGAAACGTATCGTCCAGAGCCCGGATGTGATCCCGGCAGATTCCGAAGCAGGACGTGCAGCTCTGGCTGCCGGTGGCGAAGCCGCGAAGAAAGTTGAGATCCCAGGTGTTGCGACTACCGCATCACCAAGTTCTGAAGTCGGTCGTTTCTTTGAAACCCAGTCATCAAAAGGCGGGCGTTACACCGTCACGCTCCCGGATGGCACTAAAGTCGAAGAACTGAACAAAGCGACCGCAGCGATGATGGTCCCGTTCGATAGCATCAAATTCTCTGGCAACTACGGCAACATGACCGAAGTCTCCTATCAGGTTGCGAAACGTGCCGCGAAGAAAGGTGCTAAGTATTATCACATCACCCGCCAGTGGCAGGAACGTGGTAATAACCTGACCGTCAGCGCAGATCTGTATAAATAACTATTCAGTTACTCCTATAAGGCGGCTTGATGCCGCCTTTCGCATTTTTAGTCACAAATTTCCCCGCGACCATTGCATGCAGACACATCTCTTCGTAAAATCCCGCGCTTCAGTGGCAAACTCCATTTTTATGCGTTTTGCCCTAATATTTATTCTTCTTATCACGTTTTAATCACTGGATATCGATGGAAAAGAAACTGGGACTGAGCGCACTCACCGCGCTGGTATTAAGCTCAATGCTGGGCGCGGGTGTTTTCAGTCTGCCGCAAAATATGGCGGCAGTTGCCAGCCCGGCAGCACTGCTCATCGGCTGGGGTATTACTGGCGCTGGCATTTTATTGCTGGCCTTTGCCATGCTGATCCTCACGCGCATTCGTCCCGAACTTGACGGCGGTATCTTTACCTATGCCCGCGAAGGGTTTGGCGAGCTAATCGGCTTTTGTTCCGCATGGGGATACTGGCTGTGCGCAGTCATCGCCAACGTCTCCTATCTGGTGATCGTTTTTTCCGCGTTAAGCTTTTTTACGGACACGCCGGAATTGCGCCTGTTCGGCGATGGTAATACCTGGCAATCGATCGTCGGTGCATCGGCTTTATTGTGGATTGTTCACTTTTTGATCCTGCGCGGGGTGCAAACCGCTGCCAGCATTAACCTGGTGG
This sequence comes from Shigella sp. FC1544, assembly GCF_001722145.1. Classification (NCBI taxonomy): domain Bacteria; kingdom Pseudomonadati; phylum Pseudomonadota; class Gammaproteobacteria; order Enterobacterales; family Enterobacteriaceae; genus Shigella; species Shigella sp. FC1544. The sequence continues at coordinate 7,090 of NZ_MECT01000488.1, read as the reverse complement.
CGACACTGGCAAAATTGTTGCCGCTGGGTCTGTTTGTTGTGCTGGCGATGATGATGTTCAAACTGGATACCTTCAAGCTCGACTTCACCGGACTTGTACTTGGCGTACCCGTTTGGGAACAGGTGAAAAACACCATGCTGATCACCCTGTGGTTTTTCATTGGTGTGGAAGGTGCCGTGGTTGTTTCTGCGCGTGCGCGTAATAAACGTGATGTTGGCAAAGCGACACTGCTGGCGGTTCTCTCCGCTCTGGGCGTTTACTTGCTGGTAACGCTGCTTTCGCTGGGTGTGGTGGCACGTCCTGAACTGGCTGAAATTCGTAACCCGTCAATGGCCGGTCTGATGGTGGAAATGATGGGACCATGGGGCGAAATCATCATCGCTGCCAGTTTGATCGTTTCCGTTTGCGGCGCGTACTTAAGCTGGACCATCATGGCGGCAGAAGTTCCGTTCCTGGCTGCCACTCATAAAGCATTCCCACGCATTTTTGCGCGCCAGAACGCACAAGCTGCGCCATCCGCCTCACTGTGGTTGACCAACATCTGCGTGCAAATTTGTCTGGTACTCATCTGGCTGACCGGTTCCGATTACAATACGTTGCTGACCATCGCCTCAGAAATGATTCTGGTGCCCTATTTCCTGGTCGGCGCGTTCTTGCTGAAAATCGCAACCCGTCCACTGCATAAAGCGGTAGGTGTCGGTGCCTGCATTTATGGCTTATGGTTATTGTACGCCTCTGGTCCAATGCACTTGCTGTTATCCGTTGTTCTGTATGCGCCGGGGCTGCTGGTTTTCCTGTATGCGCGCAAAACGCATACACATGATAATGTACTGAACCGTCAGGAAATGGTGCTGATTGGCATGCTGTTAATTGCCTCAGTTCCGGCGACCTGGATGCTGGTGGGATAACGTTCATCCCATCGTTGGATAGCAAAGGAGATAACGATGGGTAAAGCCCAGCCCTTGCCAATATTAATTACTGGCGGAGGTCGTCGCATCGGCCTCGCCCTCGCCTGGCATTTCATTAATCAAAAGCAACCGGTGATTGTCAGCTATCGGACGCACTATCCAGCCATTGATGGACTGATTAAGGCAGGTGCGCAGTGTATTCAGGCTGATTTTTCGACCACCGACGGTGTGATGGCGTTTGCCGATGAAGTACTAAAAAGCACCCATGGTCTGCGTGCTATTTTGCATAACGCCAGTGCGTGGATGGCGGAAAAACCGGGTGCGCCACTGGCCGACGTACTGGCTTGCATGATGCAGATCCACGTTAATACCCCATACCTGCTCAACCATGCGCTGGAAAGATTACTGCGTGGGCACGGACACGCCGCCAGCGATATCATTCACTTTACCGATTATGTGGTGGAGCGCGGTAGCGACAAGCATATTGCGTATGCTGCAAGCAAAGCGGCACTGGATAATATGACCCGCTCGTTTGCCCGCAAGCTGGCACCGGAAGTGAAAGTGAATTCTATTGCTCCATCGCTGATCCTGTTTAATGAACATGATGATGCCGAATATCGACAACAGGCGCTGAATAAATCACTGATGAAAACCGCGCCTGGCGAGAAAGAAGTGATCGACCTGGTCGATTACTTACTTACCAGTTGCTTTGTCACCGGACGCAGTTTCCCACTTGATGGCGGTCGTCATCTGCGTTAATGCAGCTTTATCCAGCATATAATCAACACCCATGCGCTTATCCCCCAACACGCAACAGAACCAACAAAAGCGGCGGGCAAGCGCATCATTCCGGTGAAATACCACAGCGACACCAGGTAAACAAAATAGGGAATAATCGACCACATACTAAAAATGATGGTTGCGCGTAAGGCTTCAATGCCGCGTTCGCTGGCAACAATATAATGCGCGATAAGCGCAAAGGTCGGGAAAAGTGGAATCAGCCCGGCGATATAATAATTTTTCGTTTTTGCTAAAACACCAATCAACAGCACTACCAGCGCACCGAGCGCGGCTTTGATTACCAGCCCCATTTTTTTACCTTAACACTTCCATAACAAGTCATCAGTAGAATACCTGATGAAAACTTGTTTAGAAACGATTGATAGTAAGTAAAAACAGCGCGGTGTATTGTGACGTTTTTATATCTACCGTGAATGTTATGAACACTATCGTATTTGTGGAAGATGATGCGGAAGTCGGTTCACTGATTGCCGCGTACCTGGCAAAACATGATATGCAGGTTACCGTAGAGCCGCGCGGCGACCAGGCCGAAGAAACCATTTTGCGAGAAAATCCGGATTTGGTGTTACTCGACATCATGCTACCAGGCAAGGACGGCATGACCATTTGTCGTGATTTACGCGCAAAGTGGTCTGGACCGATTGTTCTTCTAACCTCTCTCGATAGCGATATGAACCACATCTTGGCACTGGAAATGGGTGCCTGCGACTATATTCTCAAAACGATGCCCCCTGCTGTTTTGCTAGCGCGTTTACGTTTGCATTTGCGTCAGAATGAGCAAGCCACACTGACCAAAGGTCTTCAGGAAACGTCTCTGACTCCCTACAAAGCCCGGCATTTCGGCACGTTGACCATCGATCCCATCAACCGCGTAGTCACCCTGGCTAACACTGAAATCTCGCTCTCGACAGCTGATTTCGAATTATTGTGGGAATTAGCTACCCATGCCGGGCAAATCATGGACCGCGATGCATTGCTGAAAAATTTACGCGGCGTCAGTTATGACGGACTGGATCGTAACGTGGACGTGGCTATTTCGCGGTTAAGAAAAAAACTGCTCGATAACGCCGCAGAACCTTATCGCATTAAAACTGTACGTAACAAAGGCTATCTTTTTGCGCCTCATGCATGGGAATAAGCGATGAAAAAACTGTTTATCCAGTTTTACCTGTTATTGTTTGTCTGCTTCCTTGTGATGTCTCTGCTGGTTGGGTTGGTGTACAAATTTACCGCCGAACGCGCGGGCAAACAGTCGCTGGATGATTTGATGAACAGTTCGCTGTATCTGATGCGCAGCGAATTGCGTGAGATCCCCCCACACGACTGGGGTAAGACGCTGAAAGAGATGGATTTAAATCTCTCTTTCGATCTGCGTGTCGAGCCACTGAGTAAATACCATCTTGATGATATTTCCATGCACCGACTGCGTGGCGGCGAAATTGTCGCCCTGGACGATCAGTACACGTTTTTGCAGCGTATCCCGCGCAGCCACTACGTGCTGGCAGTTGGTCCTGTTCCTTATCTTTATTATCTCCATCAGATGCGATTGCTGGATATCGCCCTGATCGCTTTTATTGCTATTTCCCTCGCCTTTCCGGTGTTTATCTGGATGCGTCCGCACTGGCAGGATATGTTAAAACTGGAAGCAGCGGCGCAACGATTTGGCGATGGGCATCTCTATGAGCGTATCCACTTTGATGAGGGTTCGAGCTTTGAACGACTTGGTATCGCATTTAACCAGATGGCGGACAATATCAACGCCTTGATTGCCAGCAAAAAACAGCTTATTGACGGTATCGCTCACGAACTGCGAACACCGTTAGTGCGCCTGCGTTATCGACTGGAGATGAGCGATAACCTGAGCGCCGCCGAGTCCCAGGCGTTGAATCGTGATATCAGTCAACTTGAAGCTTTAATTGAAGAGCTGCTGACTTATGCCCGACTCGATCGCCCACAAAACGAGCTTCATCTTAGCGAACCAGACCTGCCGTTGTGGCTGTCAACGCATCTGGCAGATATTCAGGCAGTAACGCCCGATAAAACGGTACGGATAAAAACGCTCGTGCAAGGCCATTATGCGGCGTTGGATATGCGCTTAATGGAGCGCGTGCTGGATAATTTGCTCAATAACGCCCTGCGGTACTGCCATTCAACGGTTGAAACCAGCCTGCTACTGTCGGGGAATAGAGCGACATTAATTGTTGAGGATGATGGCCCAGGGATTGCCCCAGAAAACCGCGAACATATCTTTGAACCTTTTGTTCGCCTCGATCCCAGCCGGGATCGCTCAACCGGCGGCTGCGGGCTGGGGCTGGCAATTGTCCACTCTATAGCACTGGCAATGGGCGGTACGGTTAATTGTGACACCAGCGAACTGGGTGGTGCTCGCTTCTCGTTTAGCTGGCCGTTATGGCATAACATCCCGCAATTTACCTCTGCCTGACACTACGCGCACGATGGTCAAGTCAATACCATTGTGCTATAAATTAAGGATGTTGTAACTAAAGTGGTTAATATTATGGCGCGTTACGATCTCGTAGACCGACTCAACACTACCTTTCGCCAGATGGAACAAGAGCTGGCTGCATTTGCCGCTCATCTTGAGCAACACAAGCTATTGGTTGCCCGCGTGTTCTCTTTGCCGGAGGTAAAAAAAGAGGATGAGCATAATCCGCTTAATCGTATTGAGGTGAAACAACATCTCGGCAACGACGCGCAGTCGCTGGCGTTGCGTCATTTCCGCCATTTATTTATTCAACAACAGTCCGAAAATCGCAGCAGCAAAGCCGCTGTCCGTCTGCCTGGCGTGTTGTGTTACCAGGTCGATAACCTTTCGCAAGCAGCGTTGGTCAGTCATATTCAGCACATCAATAAACTCAAGACCACGTTCGAGCATATCGTCACGGTTGAGTCAGAACTCCCCACCGCGGCACGTTTTGAATGGGTGCATCGTCATTTGCCGGGGCTGATCACCCTTAATGCTTACCGCTCGCTCACCGTTCTGCACGACCCCGCCACTTTACGTTTTGGCTGGGCTAATAAACATATCATTAAAAATTTGCATCGTGATGAAGTCCTGGCACAGCTGGAAAAAAGCCTGAAATCACCACGCAGTGTCGCACCGTGGACGCGCGAGGAGTGGCAAAGAAAACTGGAGCGAGAGTATCAGGATATCGCTGCCCTGCCACAGAACGCGAAGTTAAAAATCAAACGTCCGGTGAAGGTGCAGCCGATTGCCCGCGTCTGGTACAAAGGAGATCAAAAACAAGTGCAACACGCCTGCCCTACACCGCTGATTGCACTGATTAATCGGGATAATGGTGCGGGCGTGCCGGACGTTGGTGAGTTGTTAAATTACGATGCCGACAATGTGCAGCACCGTTATAAACCTCAGGCGCAGCCGCTTCGTTTGATCATTCCACGGCTGCACCTGTATGTTGCAGATTAACGCCCGGCTTTCATACTGCCGACCATCTGTTCTGGCCGTACCCAGCTGTCAAACTCGGCTTCGCTAAGATACCCCAGCGCAAGGGCCGCAGCTTTTAAGGTCAGCCCTTCTTTATGCGCTTTTTTGGCGATCTCCGCGGCTTTGTCATAACCAATGTGGGTGTTAAGCGCAGTCACCAGCATCAGCGATTCATTGAGTAATTGATTGATTCGCTCACGATTCGGTTCAATACCCACTGCGCAGTGTTTGTTAAAACTTTCCATGCCATCTGCCAGCAAGCGCACCGATTGCAGGAAATTATGGATCACCATCGGACGGAAGACGTTCAGTTCAAAGTTACCGGAAGCGCCACCCATGTTGATCGCCACGTCGTTCCCCATTACCTGACAGCAGAGCATGGTTAATGCTTCACACTGGGTTGGGTTCACTTTCCCCGGCATGATTGAGCTGCCCGGCTCATTTTCCGGGATTGAGATTTCACCAATTCCGCAGCGCGGGCCAGAGGCCAGCCAGCGGACATCATTGGCGATTTTCATCAGTGACGCAGCCAACCCTTTCAACGCGCCGTGCGCCTGAACCAGGGCATCACAGGTCGCAAGCGCTTCAAATTTGTTCGGCGCGGTAACAAACGGTGCACAGGTAATGACTGCCAGTTCATCTGCTACGCGACGCGCATACTCCGGATGGGTATTTAGTCCAGTACCCACCGCTGTACCGCCAAGAGCCAGTTCCGCTACGTGAGGCAGGCTGTATTCGATATGTTTGAGATTATGCTCGAGCATCGCTACCCAGCCGGAAATCTCCTGCCCTAGTGTTAGCGGCGTGGCGTCCTGCAAGTGGGTTCGACCGATTTTGACGATATCGGCAAATGCACGCGATTTTTCACTCAGTGTCTGTGTCAGGGTTTTAAGCTGCGGAATGAGTTGCTTGCGCAGCGCCAGCAGCGCCGCAACGTGCATCGCCGTCGGAAAGACATCGTTGGAACTTTGGCTTTTGTTCACGTCGTCGTTAGGGTGAACTTTACGTTCCATCCCGCGCACGCCGCCGAGTAATTCACTGGCCCGGTTAGCCAGCACTTCGTTCATGTTCATGTTACTTTGCGTGCCGGAGCCGGTCTGCCAGATAGCCAGCGGGAATTCGTCGTCATGCTGTCCTGCCAGTACTTCATCCGCCGCCTGCCGAATGGCGCTCGCTTTCTCTTCAGACAACAATCCTAAATCTTCATTAACTTTTGCCGCTGCGCGCTTGGTTAGCGCCAGCGCATGAATCAGTGAGGTGGGCATTTTCTCCGTCGAAATGCGGAAATGCTCCAGCGAGCGTTGAGTTTGTGCGCCCCACAGCTTATCTGCCGGGACATCAATCGCCCCCATCGAATCTTTTTCGCTGCGTACTGTATTCATGGCCTGCTCCTCACCTGTTTAATTTTTTCTTTCTGTTTTGCTTTCGTTAAGCAACTCTTAGCTCACTTATTATTTACCATTTGATAACAAATGTTTGGTCTTTCGTGCCATGTAAAAAAACCGCCCCGAAGGGCGTAATGCCAGTCAGTAAAGCAACTGTCTGGCTCTTTTTCGGGGCTGTGGGGTATTTCCAGGGCCTCTCCTTTACCACTCTCGGGAAGGCCCTTCCCCTTCTCGTCGGTAATTTCACAAGTTGTCCCATACTTGCAAGATCGCGCATCAGCTCCGGTATACGTCCCGGTGAAGCGCCCTGCAATGTCATCAGCATTCTCATCACCATTCCGCATGATTCTGAGAAACTCAGTTGATTCGGCCAGTAACCTTTCAGATGTTCCGCCATTTTAATCATCTGATATCTCACCAGATTATAAGCCAGTAAGACACCCCACAGCTCTTGCTCCACAAGCTCCGGCTTTTTACTTCTCAGCGTCAGCCTGCTCAGTTGCATCGTCTGTTTTATCTCCCTGTATCCC
>NZ_MECT01000487.1:0-322 GCF_001722145.1 Shigella sp. FC1544 | reverse complement strand
GCGGTGGAACGCCGCTTCGGCAACGATCTTCCGTCGTCTCCAGTGGAGTGGCTGACGGATAATGGTTCATGCTACCGGGCTAATGAAACACGCCAGTTCGCCCGGATGTTGGGACTTGAACCGAAGAACACGGCGGTGCGGAGTCCGGAGAGTAACGGAATAGCAGAGAGCTTCGTGAAAACGATAAAGCGTGACTACATCAGTATCATGCCCAAACCAGACGGGTTAACGGCAGCAAAGAACCTTGCAGAGGCGTTCGAGCATTATAACGAATGGCATCCGCATAGTGCGCTGGGTTATCGCTCGCCACGGGAATATCTGC
>NZ_MECT01000486.1:0-330 GCF_001722145.1 Shigella sp. FC1544 | reverse complement strand
ACTGGCCGATAAACCGGGTCGGCGAACTGCTCCCCTGGCGCGTAGCACTGCCGACTGAATAACACATCCCCGTCAATACGGTTCTTGCTGCACGCTTACTCCTGTGGTCACACTCTGCCAAGTGTTCGGGGTTCATCGCAGCAGCTACAGATACTGGAAAAACCGTCCTGAAAAACCAGACGGCAGACGGGCTGTATTACGCAGTCAGGTACTTGAGCTACATGGCATCAGCCATGGTTCGGCCGGAGCAAGAAGCATCGCCACAATGGCAACCCGGAGAGGCTACCAGATGGGACGCTGGCTTGCTGGCAGGCTCATGAAAGAGCTGGG
>NZ_MECT01000485.1:0-343 GCF_001722145.1 Shigella sp. FC1544 | reverse complement strand
GCCGGGGCGCAATGTCCGGGCAAAATCAGGTTTAAACCGTTCGATACTGGATCAGGGCTGGTATGAAATGCGCCGCCAGCTTGAGTACAAGCAGCTCTGGCGTGGCGGTCAGGTGCTTGCTGTTCCGCCAGCGTACACAAGCCAGCGTTGCGCGTGCTGTGGTCATACAGCGAAAGAAAACCGCCTGTCACAAAGTAAATTCAGATGCCAGGTATGTGGATATACAGCGAACGCCGATGTAAATGGCGCTCGTAACATTTTAGCGGCGGGGCACGCCGTTCTTGCCTGTGGAGAGATGGTGCAGTCAGGCCGCCCGTTGAAGCAGGAACCCACCGAAATGATT
>NZ_MECT01000484.1:0-346 GCF_001722145.1 Shigella sp. FC1544 | reverse complement strand
CCCGCGATACCACGCTCTATCGGACGGGATGGTGCCGGTGCTTCAACGATGCAGTCACATTTTGTACAGGCTTTTTTTACCCGTTCTGTGCGGATCACTTTCAGAGCGCTGCTCACCAGTTCCAGTTGTTCTGCGCTGACTTCCCCCAGATAATCCAGCTCACCGCCACACTCCGGGCAACAGCTTTCTTCTGGCTCCAGGCGATTTATTTCGCGGGGCAGATGCTCCGGTAACGGGCGACGATGACGAGACTGTCGCAACTGGCGGGGAACCTGCGGATCGTCTTCCCGCCCACTGTAACGATCACTGTCCTGTTCGCGTTGTTTCAGCAGGGCCTCAGCCTGTT
>NZ_MECT01000483.1:0-347 GCF_001722145.1 Shigella sp. FC1544 | reverse complement strand
AACAGGCTGAGGCCCTGCTGAAACAACGCGAACAGGACAGTGATCGTTACAGTGGGCGGGAAGACGATCCGCAGGTTCCCCGCCAGTTGCGACAGTCTCGTCATCGTCGCCCGTTACCGGAGCATCTGCCCCGCGAAATAAATCGCCTGGAGCCAGAAGAAAGCTGTTGCCCGGAGTGTGGCGGTGAGCTGGATTATCTGGGGGAAGTCAGCGCAGAACAACTGGAACTGGTGAGCAGCGCTCTGAAAGTGATCCGCACAGAACGGGTAAAAAAAAGCCTGTACAAAATGTGACTGCATCGTTGAAGCACCGGCACCATCCCGTCCGATAGAGCGTGGTATCGCGGG
>NZ_MECT01000482.1:0-355 GCF_001722145.1 Shigella sp. FC1544 | reverse complement strand
GAAGCGCCTTCACTGATCGAAAGCTGATTTTCAGGAACCGTTTTGACGGCTTCGGCTTTAAACTCCGTAGAGTAACGTTGGGTTTTTCTGCTCATTATTAGCTCCTTCTGATGCCATTCTATTTCAGGAAGGAGTGTCCGTTAAACTCAGGCTACCTCAAACTGTTACGACAACGCTCCGATGGAAAGCTTCTGGGGAACGCTGAAAAATGAAAGCCTGAGCCACTATCGTTTTAAGAGCCGGGATGAGGCCATCTGTAAGCGTACAGCCTGAACCGTCTGGTCAGAATCTGACGAATTAGACAAAGTGGTGTCCACCAAATAAGTAGTGGGAACCAAAGTGTCAGATATGCAGA
>NZ_MECT01000481.1:0-358 GCF_001722145.1 Shigella sp. FC1544 | reverse complement strand
TGCCATTTCCAGCGCTTTCATGGTGAGCCTGCTGTCCGGCGAGAACGACATGGCCCAGCCCACTGGTTTTCTTGCGAACAGGTCGAGAACAACGGCGAGGTACGCCCAGCGCTTACCCGTCCAGATACAGGTCACATCACCGCACCACACCTGATTTGGCTCGGTCACGGCGAACTGCCTTTCAAGGTAGTTAGGGATAGCAACATGTTCATGACCACCACGTTTATACCGGTGAGTCGGCTGCTGACAGCTGACCAGCCCCAGCTCTTTCATGAGCCTGCCAGCAAGCCAGCGTCCCATCTGGTAGCCTCTCCGGGTTGCCATTGTGGCGATGCTTCTTGCTCCGGCCGAACCATGG
>NZ_MECT01000480.1:0-366 GCF_001722145.1 Shigella sp. FC1544 | reverse complement strand
TAGTGCGCTGGGTTATCGCTCGCCACGGGAATATCTGCGGCAGCGGGCTTGTAATGGGTTAAGTGATAACAGATGTCTGGAAATATAGGGGCAAATCCAGCGGACCTGACGTATGTTGCCACACAGGAGGGATGGTTGTACCTCGCTGGCATCAAAGATGTTTATACGTGCGAAATTGTCGGCTACGCCATGGGAGAGCGCATGACAAAAGAGCTGACAGGTAAAGCCCTGTTTATGGCGCTCAGGAGCCAGCGCCCACCTGCCGGGCTAATCCACCACTCTGATCGAGGTTCACAGTACTGCGCATACGATTACCGGGTCATACAGGAGCAGTCTGGTCTGAAAACATCAATGTCGCGTAAAGGT
>NZ_MECT01000479.1:0-375 GCF_001722145.1 Shigella sp. FC1544 | reverse complement strand
GCCTTCCCGGCGGTGAAAACGTTCGAAGAGTATGACTTCACATTCGCCACCGGAGCACCGCAGAAGCAACTCCAGTCGTTACGCTCACTCAGCTTCATAGAACGTAATGAAAATATCGTATTACTGGGGCCATCAGGTGTGGGGAAAACCCATCTGGCAATAGCGATGGGCTATGAAGCAGTCCGTGCAGGTATCAAGGTTCGCTTCACAACAGCAGCAGATCTGTTACTTCAGTTATCTACGGCACAACGTCAGGGCCGTTATAAAACGACGCTTTGAACCGCCCCGGGAATCCTGGAGACTAAACTTCCTGAGAAAGAGGTAAACAGGATGACTAAAAATACTCGTTTTTCCCCCGAAGTCCGTCAACGGGCA
>NZ_MECT01000478.1:0-377 GCF_001722145.1 Shigella sp. FC1544 | reverse complement strand
GTTTAACGGACACTCCTTCCTGAAATAGAATGGCATCAGAAGGAGCTAATAATGAGCAGAAAAAAACCAACGTTACTCTAAAGAGTTCAAAGCCGAAGCGGTAATGACTCCAACTTACTGATAGTGTTTTATGTTCAGATAATGCCCGATGACCTTGTCATGCAGCTCCACCGATTTTGAGAACGACAGTGACTTCCGTCCCAGCCTTGCCAGATGTTGTCTCAGATTCAGATTATGTCGCTCAATGCGCTGAGTGTAACGCTTGCTGATAACGTGCAGCTTTCCCTTCAGGCGTGATTCATACTGCGGCCAGCCATCCGTCATCCATACCACGACCTCAAAGGCCGACAGCAGGCTCAGAAGACGCTCCAGTGTGG
>NZ_MECT01000477.1:0-23746 GCF_001722145.1 Shigella sp. FC1544 | reverse complement strand
CCACACTGGAGCGTCTTCTGAGCCTGCTGTCGGCCTTTGAGGTCGTGGTATGGATGACGGATGGCTGGCCGCTGTATGAATCACGCCTGAAGGGAAAGCTGCACGTTATCAGCAAGCGTTACACTCAGCGCATTGAGCGACATAATCTGAATCTGAGACAACATCTGGCAAGGCTGGGACGGAAGTCACTGTCGTTCTCAAAATCGGTGGAGCTGCATGACAAGGTCATCGGGCATTATCTGAACATAAAACACTATCAGTAAGTTGGAGTCATTACCTAGCTGCTGATGCTCGCCATATAGAAATATTTCGAGAAAATGAGGATTAACAGAATGCTGACTGCCAGTACCACTTTGTTGCGCGGCAGTGGATTGATTATCGTCGCTTTGGGTTTTCCTTTATTCATTCGGTGCTGTGCCGAGTACCAACGGCTAATTTGCGCCAACACCACGATCGCCAGCAGTGCCGCAAGCACAAACCAGCAACGTTGCCTTTGCCATAAGGCGCGATAATCACCGCCGTCAGCAAGGGTCCCAGGGAACTGCCAAAGTTGCCGCCGACCTGAAAGATAGATTGCGCCAGGCCATGCCGCCCGCCGGAAGCCATACGGGCTACGCGAGAAGATTCCGGATGAAAGACCGATGAACCGGTACCGACAAGCGCCGCCGCCAGCAGAACTGCGCCAAAACTGCCCGCCAGCGCAAGCAGCACCAGACCACTTAAGGTAAAGCACATGCCAATTGGCAACGACCACGGCATCGGATATTTATCGGTCCAGTAGCCGACCACTGGTTGCAGTAGCGAAGAGGCGAGCTGGAAGGTGAGGGTTATCATGCCAATCTGCATAAATGTCAGAGAAAATTCTGACTGAAGCAGAGGATAAATCGCCAGAATCAGCGATTGGATCATGTCGTTCAGCAGATGTGAGAGGCTGATAGCACCTAAAATACCAAACGATGTTCGGGCCTTGGTCGTTGACGCAGCCGCGCCCGCCACAGGCTGGGTTTGTTCACTCATTGCCATAGGAAAGTCACTTTTTCAGGGTTGCGATGTAAAGAATGATCTTATTTGTGATTATTACCCGACTAACATACCTGTATGCGTCGCCTGAAGGAAGTCTCAACGCCGAATACAGAATTTCTAATCTGGATGCAGATTTATCTTCACCGGACGCAGACTTGTCTATGATGTTGCGTCATACTATTTTTCAACACGTTGAAATCAGGTCAGGGAGAGAAGTATGAAATTATTGCAGCGGCGCGTGGCGTTAGCGCTGTTAACCACATTTACACTGGCGAGTGAAACTGCTCTGGCGTATGAGCAGGATAAAACCTACAAAATTACAGTTCTGCATACCAATGATCATCATGGGCATTTTTGGCGCAATGAATATGGCGAATATGGTCTGGCGGCGCAAAAAACGCTGGTGGATGGTATCCGCAAAGAGGTTGCGGCTGAAGGCGGTAGCGTGCTGCTACTTTCCGGTGGCGACATTAACACTGGCGTGCCCGAGTCTGACTTACAGGATGCCGAACCTGATTTTCGCGGTATGAATCTGGTGGGCTATGACGCGATGGCGATCGGTAATCATGAATTTGATAATCCGCTCACCGTATTACGCCAGCAGGAAAAGTGGGCCAAGTTCCCGTTGCTTTCCGCGAATATCTACCAGAAAAGTACCGGCGAGCGCCTGTTTAAACCATGGGCGCTGTTTAAGCGTCAGGATCTGAAAATTGCCGTCATTGGGCTGACAACCGATGACACAGCAAAAATTGGTAACCCGGAATACTTCACTGATGTCGAATTTCGTAAGCCCGCCGATGAAGCGAAGCTGGTGATTCAGGAGCTGCAACAGACAGAAAAGCCAGACATTATTATCGCGGCGACCCATATGGGGCATTACGATAATGGTGAGCACGGCTCTAACGCACCGGGCGATGTGGAGATGGCACGCGCGCTGCCTGCCGGATCGCTGGCGATGATCGTCGGTGGTCACTCGCAAGCTCCGGTCTGCATGGCGGCAGAAAACAAAAAACAGGTCGATTACGTGCCGGGTACGCCATGCAAACCAGATCAACAAAACGGCATCTGGATTGTGCAGGCGCATGAGTGGGGCAAATACGTGGGACGGGCTGATTTTGAGTTTCGTAATGGCGAAATGAAAATGGTTAACTACCAGCTGATTCCGGTGAACCTGAAGAAGAAAGTGACCTGGGAAGACGGGAAAAGCGAGCGCGTGCTTTACACTCCTGAAATCGCTGAAAACCAGCAAATGATCTCGCTGTTATCGCCGTTCCAGAACAAAGGCAAAGCGCAGTTGGAAGTGAAAATAGGCGAAACCAATGGTCGTCTGGAAGGCGATCGTGACAAAGTGCGTTTTGTACAGACCAATATGGGGCGGTTGATTCTGGCAGCCCAAATGGATCGCACTGGTGCCGACTTTGCGGTGATGAGTGGAGGAGGAATTCGTGATTCTATCGAAGCAGGCGATATCAGCTATAAAAACGTACTGAAAGTGCAGCCATTCGGCAATGTGGTGGTGTATGCCGACATGACCGGTAAAGAGGTGATTGATTACCTGACCGCCGTCGCACAAATGAAGCCAGATTCAGGTGCCTACCCGCAATTTGCCAACGTTAGCTTTGTGACGAAAGACGGCAAACTCAACGACCTGAAAATCAAAGGCGAACCGGTCGATCCGGCGAAAACTTACCGTATGGCGACATTAAACTTCAATGCCACCGGCGGTGATGGCTATCCGCGCCTTGATAACAAACCGGGCTATGTGAATACCGGCTTTATTGATGCCGAAGTGCTGAAAGCGTATATCCAGAAAAGCTCGCCGCTGGATGTGAGTGTTTATGAACCGAAAGGTGAGGTGAGCTGGCAGTAATCCGAAAGTGCCGGATATTTGCATCCGGCACAATGCTTAATCGCGGCGGGCGATATCAGCAAATTTGGCATCGAGGATCTTCGCCAGATCGCCTGCCGCCAGTTCGATATCCAGTCCGCGCTTGCCGCCAGAAACATAAATAGTGGCAAATTCTTGTGCGGGGGCGTCGATAATCGTCGGCAGACGTTTTTTCTGCCCCAGTGGGCTAATCCCCCCAACCAGGTATCCCGTCGAACGCTGCGCGGCCATCGGATCGGCCATCTCAACTTTCTTGGCACCCAGCGCTTTTGCTACTTTTTTAAGATCCAGTTGACCTGCGACCGGCGTAACGGCCACTGCCAGATGTTTCATATCACCGTTCACTGCCACCAGTAGCGTTTTGTAGACTTGATCCGGATTCAAACCTAATTTTTTGACGACTTCATCGCCAAAATTGGTTTCAGCCGGATCGTGCTCGTAGGTATGGATTTGAAACGAAATCTTGTTTTTTTCGAGTAATTTAACTGCGGGTGTCATGGTAATTTTCCTGCCTTAAACAAAAAAACGAAGCAAGCATACGCCTGATGGCGGTCCAAAAAAAAGAGTCATCTTGCCTAAGAGTATTGGCAGGATGGTGAGATTGAGCGACAATCGAGTTACACCGTCGCTTAAAGTGACGGCATAATAATAAAAAAATGAAATTCCTCTTTGACGGGCCAATAGCGATATTGGCCATTTTTTTAGCGCAACATTTGCGGCAAATTCCCTTCTCCATACAGGTGTAGTGCACCGACCGCGACCACATATCGCCCCGGCGGCATGGCGCGTAATTTATCCCGCCAGGCGAGATTTCGCTGATGCATCAGCACATCGTACAGCGACTGACTGAACGTATTGGGCAGCGTTATATCATTATTTTGCGGAGGTGCATTCAGCCACCAGCTCATCATTTGTTGCAGCAACCGTGCGTTGGTATGCCAGTGGGTCAGCGTATCGTCCAGCAGCGCCAGTCCTTTGTCAGGGAGCTGGAGCAACATGGTAATCTGGTTTTCAGCCCCTTCCAGTTCAATCACGGGTTTATGTTGTTGCTTCGCCGCCTGCAATAACTGGTAATCGATACCGTATTCTGCCCGCAGCCCCAGTTTTTGTGCCTGCGTCGCCTGAAGAACCATCGCGATTTGCCACAGCGGTTGAGTAGAAAAGAGCGACGGAGAAATGCCCATCTCCTGGCTAATGTGCTGCAGATTTTGGAGTTGCTCCTCGTTAATGCGCTCTTCCAGCGCCTCGCAAGTAGGCAAATTAGCAAAAGGCGTATCGCTGGTGGAAACATCCGCCTCGACGATCAGCGCATCGGCGTTTTTGAGCTTTTTGAGCAAACGGGTGGGCAGGGGAGTCATATCGTGGCTACCCATATGAATACTGCCAATCAGATGAAAATGGCGATTGCCGGGAAGAGTGATATCGATGGCAGGCCAGGTGTAATGATTACCGCGCAGCGCGGCCCAAAGCGTTTTTACCCGGTACAACAGATCCATACGACCTCCCTTTGTGAAATATCATGCTAGCGCGCGGTGAGGGATGGCGCAAATGGAGTTGGGGACTTGTTTAATGTGTTTGTATGATTCAGTATGTTCTTGCATCGCTATTCACAGGGAAGCAACAGTTAAAAACCATGAAACAGGCAACAAGAAAACCGACGACACCCGGAGATATTCTTATCTATGAATATCTGGAACCGCTCGATTTGAAAATCAATGAGTTAGCAGAGTTGCTGCATGTTCATCGTAATAGCGTCAGTACACTGATCAATAATAATCGTAAACTCACCACTGAGATGGCATTCCGTCTGGCGAAAGTTTTTGATACCATAGTAGATTTTTGGCTAAACCTCCAGGCGGCAGTTGATCTTTGGGAAGTTGAAAACAACATGCGCACCCAAGAAGAATTGGGACGGATTGAAACAGTGGCTGAATATTTGGCACGCCGTGAAGAGCGTGCAAAAAAGGTCGCGTAAGGCCAAAACATCGCTTCATCTCGTAGGCCGGATAAGGCGTTCACGCCGCATCCGAGCACCATTGCCTGATGCGACGCTTACCCGTCTTATCAGGCCTACAAACCTGTGCCTGAACCGTAGGCCGGATAAGGCGTTTACGCCGCATCCGGCAGTCATGCGTCGATGCCAAATGCGCCGCCCTAAAGCAGCGCATCCGCAATGACGTACTTATTCCTTCGGTTTAAACCGCAGCAACCGGTTGGCGTTACTCACTACGGTAATCGACGAGAGCGCCATTGCCGCTCCGGCAACTACCGGGTTAAGCAGTGTTCCAGTAAACGGCCACAAAATACCAGCGGCGACCGGGATACCAATGCTGTTGTAGATAAACGCACCGAGCAGGTTCTGCTTCATATTGCGCAGCGTTGCGCGGGAAATCGCGAGCGCATCTGCAACACCCATCAGGCTATGGCGCATCAGGGTAATCGCCGCGGTTTCAATGGCAACATCACTGCCGCCACCCATCGCAATACCGACATCCGCCTGAGCCAGCGCTGGCGCGTCGTTAATGCCGTCGCCCACCATTGCCACCTGACGTCCTTCACTTTGCAGACGTTTGATCGCTTCGGCTTTACCGTCTGGCAGCACCCCGGCGATCACCTCATCAATCCCTGCTTCTTTGGCGATCGCATTGGCGGTGGTTGGGTTATCCCCGGTCAACATCACCAGACGATATCCCGCTTTATGCAGGCGTTGCAGCGCCGCCACGCTATCACTACGCAACGGATCGCGTACAGCCAGCAGGGCTACTACTTTCCCGTCAATCGCCAGCAGCACAGGCGTTGCTCCTTGCGATGCCTGAGCTGAAATATCGGCTTCAATCGCTTTAGTATCGACTTGCTGGTCATTTAACAGCGCCTGATTACCCAGCAATAACGCATGACCTTCAGCTTCACCGCTTACGCCCAGCCCGCGCAATGTGCGGAAACCGTTGACCTGCGGCAGCTGCATATCGCCTGCTTTATCGAGGATCGCTCGTGCCAGCGGATGGCTGGAACCTTGCTCCAGCGCCGCCGCCAGACGCAATGCTTGCGCTTCATCAACATCAGCAAATGTTTTTACTGCGACAACCTGCGGCTTCCCTTCGGTCAGCGTCCCGGTTTTATCGAACACGACGGTATCGAGTGTACTGGCGCGTTGCAGCGCGTCGGCGTCCCGCACCAGCACGCCAAACTCAGCCGCCCGCCCGACGCCGGAAATAATCGACATTGGCGTCGCCAGCCCCAGCGCACACGGACAGGCAATAATCAGCACCGTGGTGGCTATCACCAGGGTATAGACAATCTGCGGTACCGGACCAAAGAAATACCAGATTGCTGCACTGATCAGCGCAATCACCACTACTACCGGCACAAATACGGCTGAGATTTTATCCGCCAGCTGACCGATTTCTGGCTTGCTGCTCTGGGCCTGGCGCACCATGCGAATAATCCTTGACAGCGTGGTATGGCTGCCAACCGCACTGGCGCGAAATAGCACGCTACCGTCCTGTACCACTGTCCCGGCATGGACGCTTTCGCCTTCGCCTTTTTGCTGCGGGATTGGTTCGCCCGTCAGCATCGCTTCATCCAGCCATGCTTCGCCCTGGGTAATCTCGCCATCTACCGGCACGCGATCGCCGGTCGTCAGGCGCAGTAACATCCCTGGCTGAACTTCCGCCAGCGGCACGCTTTTTTCACCCTCTGCGGTGACCACTCGCGCCGTCGGTGGGGTTAAATCGAGTAATTTCTCCAGCGCCTTAGAAGAACGCTGACGCGCGCGCGCTTCCAGCATATGGCCGAGATTAATCAGACCGATAATCATCGCACTGGCTTCATAGTAAAGATGCCGCGCTTCCATCGGGAACCACTGCGGCCACAGGTTGACGCTCATCGAATAGAGCCACGCCACACCCGTACCCAGCGCCACCAGCGTATCCATCGTCGCCGCACCGTTCAGCAGGCTTTTCCACGCGCTGCGGTAAAAATGCCCGCCGGCGAAAACCATTACCGCCAGGGTTATCAGGCCGATAACTAACCACAGGCTGCGGTTGTCAGCGGTGACCATCATGTTATCGCCGATCATCCCCCAGACCATTACCGGAATACCCACCGCCAGTGCGACAATCGCCTGCCAGCGGAAGCGCTTCATCGTAGCGACGGCGGTTTCCTGCTGGCGCTCGCGGCGTTTCGCGTCATCTTCAATCGCTTCCGCGCCGTAGCCCGCTTTTTCCACCGCCTGCACTAAATCTTGTGGGGAGGCACTGCCCATCACCAGCGCAGTACGCTCCGCCAGGTTTACCCGTGCCTGAGTGACGCCCGGTACGCTTTGCAGCGCATTTTGTACGCGGGTGACACAGCTGGCGCAGCTCATGCCGCTCAGCAGCAACTGCTGGCTGTCATCGTCATCGGCGGTCGCTGCCGGAAGCGCCTCAGAAACCGCTGTCAGTGCTTCCGACGGGATTGATGACTCCGCCAGCGGTTTAGCCTTTGGGTGGCTTACAGATGCGTCATAACCCGCTTGTTTGATGGTTTCGATCAGCTGTTCTGCACTGGCAGTCCCGGTAACGTGCGCTTCAGTGATAGACACATCCGCTTGTTCCACATCCGGGCGCTGTTCGAGACTTTCTTTCACGCGTTTAACGCAGTGACCGCAGGACAGGCCGTCCAGGGTCAGGTCGATAGTTTGTGACATAAAACACTCCTTTAAGACAGTTTTGACTGGCTGTGATAAAGGTTAAACCTTCCAGCAAGGGGAAGGTCAAGAAATTAATAAACCAGGTGGGTAAAAGTCCGTAAAGATTAAAAAATCGGCTCGATTTGCATCAGGATTAGACATTTATTTCTTTGTTTTCCTGTAGTTAAGTTGCTGGTGCTAAGTTAAATCAGGATGCCTGAAAATCGGCACCGGGGTGAGGAATTACCTCCCGCATCTATAAAAAGGAGTTAACAAAAGATGTTAGATGCAAACAAATTACAGCAGGCAGTGGATCAGGCTTACACCCAATTTCACTCACTTAACGGCGGACAAAATGCCGATTACATTCCCTTTCTGGCGAATGTACCAGGTCAACTGGCGGCAGTGGCTATCGTGACCTGCGATGGCAACGTCTATAGTGCGGGTGACAGTGATTACCGCTTTGCACTGGAATCCATCTCGAAAGTCTGTACGTTAGCCCTTGCGTTAGAAGATGTCGGCCCGCAGGCGGTACAGGACAAAATTGGCGCTGACCCGACCGGATTGCCCTTTAACTCAGTTATCGCCTTAGAGTTGCATGGCGGCAAACCGCTTTCGCCACTGGTAAATGCTGGCGCTATTGCCACCACCAGCCTGATTAACGCTGAAAATATTGAACAACGCTGGCAGCGAATTTTACATATCCAACAGCAACTGGCTGGTGAGCAGGTAGCGCTCTCTGACGAAGTCAACCAGTCGGAACAAACAACCAACTTCCATAACCGGGCCATAGCCTGGCTGCTGTACTCCGCCGGATATCTCTATTGTGATGCAATGGAAGCCTGTGACGTGTACACCCGTCAGTGCTCCACGCTCATCAATACTGTTGAACTGGCAACGCTTGGCGCGACGCTGGCGGCGGGTGGTCTGAATCCGCTGACGCATAAACGCGTTCTTCAGGCCGACAACGTGCCGTACATTCTGGCCGAAATGATGATGGAAGGGCTGTATGGTCGCTCCGGTGACTGGGCGTATCGCGTTGGTTTACCGGGCAAAAGCGGTGTAGGTGGCGGTATTCTGGCGGTCGTCCCTAGCGTGATGGGAATTGCCGCGTTCTCACCACCGCTGGACGAAGAAGGTAACAGTGTTCGCGGTCAAAAAATGGTGGCATCGGTCGCTAAGCAACTCGGCTATAACGTGTTTAAGGGCTGATCATGATGAACACGGAAGGTAATAACGGTAACAAACCCCTCGGTCTATGGAATGTCGTTTCCATCGGTATTGGGGCAATGGTGGGGGCGGGGATCTTCGCGCTGCTGGGGCAGGCTGCGTTGCTAATGGAAGCCTCGACCTGGGTCGCCTTTGCTTTTGGCGGTATTGTGGCGATGTTTTCCGGTTATGCCTATGCGCGTCTGGGGGCGAGCTATCCCAGCAATGGCGGCATTATCGACTTCTTTCGTCGCGGATTAGGCAACGGCGTCTTTTCGCTGGCGCTCTCGTTACTGTACCTGTTGACGCTGGCGGTGAGCATCGCCATGGTCGCCCATGCTTTTGGCGCTTATGCCGTGCAGTTTTTGCATGAAGGCAGCCAGGAGGAGCACCTTATTTTGCTCTACGCGTTGGGGAGCATTGCGGTGATGACGCTTTTCAACTCCTTAAGCAACCATGCGGTAGGGCGGCTGGAAGTGATCCTCGTCGGCATTAAAATGATGATCCTGTTATTGCTGATTATTGCCGGTGTCTGGTCGCTGCAACCAGCGCATATTTCCGTCTCTGCGCCCCCCAGCTCCGGTGCGTTCTTCTCCTGTATTGGGATAACTTTCCTTGCCTATGCGGGCTTTGGCATGATGGCGAACGCGGCGGATAAAGTGAAAGATCCGCAGGTCATTATGCCACGGGCGTTTCTGGTGGCGATTGGCGTTACCACGTTGCTTTATATCTCGCTGGCACTGGTTTTGCTTAGCGATGTATCGGCATTAGAGTTAGAAAAATATGCCGATACCGCCGTAGCGCAGGCTGCTTCTCCGCTGCTCGGACATGTGGGTTATGTGATCGTCGTCATCGGCGCTTTACTAGCGACGGCTTCAGCCATTAACGCGAACCTGTTCGCCGTGTTTAACATCATGGACAACATGGGCAGCGAACGCGAACTGCCGAAGCTAATGAATAAATCCCTGTGGCGGCAGAGTACCTGGGGCAACATCATTGTCGTGGTGTTGATTATGCTGATGACGGCGGCACTGAATTTAGGCTCACTCGCCAGCGTTGCCAGCGCCACCTTTTTGATTTGCTACCTGGCGGTGTTTGTGGTGGCGATCCGCCTGCGTCATGATATTCACGCCTCGTTGCCGATTCTTATCGTTGGTACGTTGGTGATGTTGTTGGTGATCGTTGGCTTTATCTACAGTCTGTGGTCCCAGGGTAGCCGTGCGTTGATATGGATTATTGGCTCACTCTTACTCAGCCTTATTGTGGCAATGGTCATGAAGCGCAATAAAACCGTATAACATCTCTCTGTGCGCAGTACTTCCTGTATTATTGTGGTGGCGGTCGATATTCGCACTGGCAAAAAAACGTGCTTGAATATCTGTTGAAACCCTTTAACAAAGCACAGGAGGCGTTGCGCGAACGATGAACATCAGCGATGTAGCAAAAATTACCGGCCTGACTAGCAAAGCCATTCGCTTCTATGAAGAGAAGGGGCTGGTGACGCCGCCGATGCGCAGCGAAAACGGTTATCGCACCTACACGCAGCAGCATCTCAACGAACTGACCTTACTGCGCCAGGCACGGCAGGTGGGCTTTAACCTGGAAGAGAGCGGCGAGCTGGTGAATCTGTTTAACGACCCGCAGCGGCACAGCGCCGACGTCAAACGGCGCACGCTGGAGAAGGTGGCGGAGATCGAACGACACATTGAGGAGCTGCAATCCATGCGCGACCAGCTGCTGGCACTGGCGAATGCCTGCCCTGGCGATGACAGCGCCGACTGCCCGATTATCGAAAATCTCTCCGGCTGCTGTCATCATCGGGCAGGGTGATTAAGACGAGACGGCTCGGATATGTAGGGTTATCCCTTCTATCGCAATGACTTCAACATGCGTACCTGCACCGAGATCCTCGCTGGCGCTGACAGGCCATGAACTGTCACCGACGCGCATATGACCGCGCCCGTTGACCAGCGGAGATTCCAGCACAAAACGTCGGCCAATCAGCTGCTGCCCGCGCTGGTTTAAATGACTATCGCTGTGCTTTTGTTCGCGCACCCGCCGCGACAACCATTTCCACCACAGCCAGGCGGCGAGCAGCGTCAGGATGGCAAACATTACCCCTTGCCACTCCCAACCCAGCGGCACCAGCCAGACCACCAGGCCGGTAATCACCGCTGCCACGCCGCTCCACAACAAATAACCATTTCCGCCCAGCATCTCGGCTGCCAGCAGCAAACCGCCGAGACTGAGCCAGAAAATATGTGGATGAACGACCATTAACTCCATCATGGCTGAGTCCGTTTGTTGGCGCTGTCTTTCACCAGTTCGGCAATCCCGGCAATCGACCCCATCAGGCTGCTGGCCTCTAATGGCATCATCACTACTTTGCTGTTACTGGAGGAACCGATCTGCTGTAACGCTTCGGTGTATTTCTGCGCTACGAAGTAGTTCACCGCCTGAATATCACCGGAGGCGATAGCTTCAGACACCATTTTGGTGGCGCGGGCTTCTGCTTCGGCGGAACGTTCACGCGCTTCAGCCTGTAAAAACGCCGACTGACGTTCGCCTTCCGCTTTCAGGATTTGCGACTGTTTTTCACCTTCGGCTTTGAGGATTTCCGCCTGACGGATCCCTTCCGCTTCAAGAATGTAAGCGCGTTTGGTACGTTCCGCTTTCATCTGCGCGTTCATTGAAGAGATAAGCTCTGCCGGTGGGCGCACGTCGCGAATTTCAATACGGGTGACTTTAATCCCCCACGGGTTGGTGGCTTCATCGACAATACGCAGCAGGCGTGAGTTGATGCTGTCGCGCTGAGAGAGCATTTCGTCAAGTTCCATTGAACCCAACACGGTACGGATGTTAGTCATGGTCAGGTTGATGATCGCCAGCTCCAGATTGCTGACTTCATAGGCAGCGCGTGGCGCGTCAATCACCTGAATAAAACAGACTGCGTCGATGGTAACGTTGGCGTTATCTTTCGAGATAACTTCCTGGGAAGGGATATCGAGCACTTGCTCCATCATATTGATCTTGCGACCAATGCGATCCATAAACGGCACCACCAGACTGAGCCCCGGCTGTAACGTTTTGGTATAGCGACCAAAACGTTCTACCGTCCATTGATAGCCCTGCGGCACGATTTTGACGCCCGCGCCGACAATGACCAGCGCGACAAAAATGAGAATCGGGATAAAGATAAGCATCGGAAAAACCTCCTGTTGTACCGTCCATAATCAGCAAAATTGCTGCTTGATTAAACAAATTATACCTGATTACTGAAAGAGAGTTCCCCCTTATTCCTGCGAAGGATAAACTGTTTTTAGTAAAAATCAGAAAAAGGGAACAGCGATGCAGGAAAATAGTCCTTTGCTTCAGCTACAAAACGTAGGATATCTGGCGGGTGATGCGAAGATTCTTAATAACATCAATTTTTCGCTGCGTGCTGGCGAATTTAAGTTAATTACCGGTCCTTCTGGTTGTGGCAAAAGTACGCTGCTAAAAATAGTTGCTTCATTGATCAGCCCAACCAGCGGAACGTTACTGTTTGAAGGTGAGGATGTCAGCACACTAAAGCCAGAAATCTACCGCCAACAAGTCTCTTACTGCGCCCAGACACCGACGCTGTTTGGCGATACGGTATACGATAATCTGATCTTTCCCTGGCAGATCCGTAACCGGCAGCCTGACCCAGCCATTTTTCTCGATTTTCTCGAACGCTTCGCCTTGCCGGACAGCATTTTGACGAAAAATATCGCCGAGCTATCTGGTGGTGAAAAACAACGCATCTCACTGATTCGTAACCTGCAATTTATGCCGAAGGTTTTATTGCTGGATGAAATCACCAGTGCGCTGGATGAAAGTAATAAACATAACGTTAATGAGATGATCCATCGTTATGTGCGCGAGCAAAATATTGCCGTGCTGTGGGTGACACACGATAAAGACGAAATTAATCATGCGGATAAAGTGATTACACTGCAACCGCATGCCGGAGAAATGCAGGAAGCACGCTATGAACTCGCATAATATTACTAACGAATCATTGGCACTGGCATTAATGCTGGTGGTGGTGGCAATCTTAATTAGCCATAAAGAAAAACTGGCGCTGGAGAAAGATATTTTCTGGAGCGTCGGGCGCGCGATAATTCAGCTGATTATTGTCGGCTATGTGCTGAAGTATATTTTCAGCGTGGATGATGCCAGCCTGACATTATTGATGGTGTTATTTATCTGCTTTAATGCGGCGTGGAACGCGCAAAAACGCAGTAAATATATTGCTAAAGCTTTTATCTCATCGTTTATTGCCATTACGGTCGGGGCGGGAATTACCCTGGCGGTGCTGATTCTCTCAGGGTCGATTGAATTTATCCCGATGCAGGTGATCCCTATCGCCGGGATGATTGCCGGTAACGCCATGGTAGCGGTGGGGTTGTGTTACAACAATTTAGGGCAACGGGTCATTAGCGAACAGCAACAGATTCAGGAGAAACTGAGTCTTGGCGCGACGCCGAAGCAGGCTTCAGCGATATTGATTCGCGACAGTATTCGCGCGGCTTTAATTCCGACGGTCGATTCAGCAAAAACGGTTGGCTTAGTGAGTTTACCAGGAATGATGTCCGGGCTGATATTTGCCGGGATTGATCCGGTGAGGGCGATTAAATATCAGATTATGGTGACCTTTATGCTGCTCTCAACCGCCAGCTTGTCGACCATTATTGCCTGCTATTTAACCTATCGTAAGTTTTATAATTCGCGCCACCAGTTGGTGGTGACGCAATTGAAGAAGAAATGATGCGATGCCGGATGCGCAGCATCGCATCCGGCGTTGTGGTTCATGTGCCGAACAACGGAATATCAATACAACAATGCATACAGCTGGCGGCGATACTTCGACGCCAGTGCATCACCCGTACCCAGCGCAGCGAGGATCTCCTGGAACGTTTTACGCGTCTGACCGTCTGCGGCGGTGAGATCTTTACGCAGATGCCCGAACAGCAACTCCAGCGCCTCTTCATTGCGCCCAACCTGATGCAGTTGCAGCGCCAGTTGCGTCGCCAGTGCGGCATCTTCTGGATTCTCCGCCACCTGCTGTTGCAACTGTTGAATTTCCGGCGTATCAGCCGCCTGCTTCAGCAGTTCGATTTGCGCCACCAGCCCCTGGTAGCGGGTATCCTGATCCTGCAACGGAATGGTTTTCAGCACCGCTTCCGCATCTTCAGAACGGTTCAGCGCAATCAGCGTTTCTGCCAGCAGCAGGCCGATCTCCCCGTTCTGATTCGACAACTGCCAGGCGTCTTTCAGCAATGGCAGGGCATCGGTGTAATTGCCTTCCTGCATCAGTTGCATCGCCTGCTGCGCTTTCAGCTCTTCTTCGCGCGGCAGCACTTTATCCAGCAGGGCGCGGATCGCCTCTTCCGGTTGCGGCCCCTGGAAGCCATCTACCGGTTGCCCGTTCTGGAACAGATACACGGTCGGAATCGCGCGCAGACCAAACTGGGCGGCAATCATCTGCTCCGCGTCGCAGTCCAGCTTCGCCAGAATAAATTGCCCGTTGTACTGCGCCGCGAGGCTTTCCAGGATCGGGGTTAACTGCAAACAGTGCTGGCTACGTTCAGACCAAAAATAGAACAGCACCGGAGTGGTCATCGACTGTTCAAGAACCTGTTGCAGGTTAGATTCGTTAATGTTGACAATATTTTCTACGGACATGGAGTCGCTCTCTGTTGTCGATATTTTCTTTGACATGGGGGCTTAAGCGCGCGCTTCAACTCACCCCTGCAATATTTTGTCCATCACGCGCCCAGGCAGCAGGCGCTTGAGCACCATTACTGCCCAGGTCACCAGCGTTACCGGATAGCGCATCTTCGGCTTCTCGCTAATAAAAGCATGGCGCACTTTGTCGACCACCGCTTCCGGTCCCAACGTAAAGCGGGCGGCGATGCCGGGATTTTCGACTGGTTTATCACTTTGCGTCTGGTTGACGTTGTCGGTGAAGCGAGTACGAATGGGACCGGGTTCGATCAGGCTGACTTTAATTCCGCTGTGGCGTAGCTCCATGCGCAGCGCGTCTGACCACGCCTCCAGCGCATATTTACTGGCCGCGTAAGCGCCACGACCCGGCGTGGAGATTAATCCCATCACCGATGATGTCATCACAATACGCCCTTCACCGTGCGGTAACATCGCGGGTAACAGGCGCATGGTGAGCTGGTGTGCGCCGAAAAAGTTGGCGGAAAACTGCTGTTCCATCTGCGCACGGCTGATGGTGGAAAGGGGGCCATACATGCCGAATCCGGCATTGTTAAAGATCCCATACAGACAATTATCGGTCAGGGCGATCACCTCGTCTGCTGCGCGATCAACACTTTCTGGTGAATACAGATCGATCAACACGCCGGTAAATCCCATGTTGTTCATACGCTCAACATCATCCGGTTTTCGGCAACCTGCCAGCACATGAAAACCCTGGCGTTTTAATTCGAGCGCGCTTTCCAGGCCAATTCCACTGGAACATCCGGTAATTAAGACCGATTTTTGCATAACTTTACCTGTCAGGATCTCCGTTGCTTTATGAGTCATGATTTACTAAAGGCTGCAACTGCTTCGCCATCCAGTCGGCAATAAACGGCTGGGCGTCGCGGTTGGGATGAATACCGTCATCCTGCATCCATTGTGGCTTGAGGTAGACCTCTTCCATAAAAAAGGGCAGCAGCGGAACATCAAACTCTTTGGCGAGTTTGGGGTAAATGGCGCTAAAGGCTTCATTATAACGGCGACCATAGTTTGCAGGCAGACGTATTTGCATTAACAATGGTTCAGCGTTGGCGGCTTTGACATCCTGCAAAATCTGGCGCAGCGTTTGCTCGGTTTGCTGTGGCTGAAAACCACGCAAACCGTCATTGCCGCCCAGTTCAACCAGCACCCAGCGCGGCTGATGCTGTTTCAGCAGAGCCGGAAGGCGCGCCAGTCCTTGTTGCGAGGTGTCGCCGCTGATGCTGGCATTAACTACCGACGTTTTACTCTGCCACTTATCATTCAACAAGGCAGGCCAGGCCGCGCTGGCAGACATTCGATACCCGGCGCTCAGGCTATCACCCAGAATCAATAACGTGTCCGCTGCGGCGGCACGGAAGGTTAACAGGACTAGGAACAGGAAGGGCAAATGCCAGCGGAAAACATTGTTGAAGTTCATCATCTTAAGAAGTCCGTCGGTCAGGGGGAGCATGAACTCTCCATCCTCACCGGAGTTGAGCTGGTTGTCAAACGTGGCGAGACCATCGCACTGGTGGGCGAGTCGGGATCGGGTAAGTCAACCTTGCTGGCGATCCTCGCCGGGCTTGATGACGGCAGCAGTGGCGAAGTGAGTCTGGTGGGACAACCGCTACATAATATGGACGAAGAAGCGCGGGCAAAGTTGCGCGCGAAGCACGTCGGCTTTGTTTTTCAGTCATTTATGTTAATTCCTACCCTTAACGCGCTGGAAAACGTCGAGCTTCCGGCTCTGCTGCGCGGTGAGAGTAGCGCGGAAAGTCGTAACGGGGCGAAAGCGTTGCTCGAACAGTTAGGGCTGGGTAAACGTCTGGATCATCTTCCGGCACAGCTTTCCGGCGGTGAACAGCAACGAGTGGCGCTGGCACGAGCCTTTAATGGTCGACCTGATGTGCTGTTTGCCGACGAACCCACCGGCAACCTTGACCGCCAGACGGGCGATAAAATTGCCGACCTGCTGTTTTCCCTCAACCGTGAACATGGCACCACGTTGATTATGGTGACCCACGACCTGCAACTGGCGGCACGCTGCGACCGCTGCTTACGGCTGGTGAACGGGCAGTTGCAGGAGGAAGCATGATTGCACGTTGGTTCTGGCGCGAATGGCGTTCGCCGTCGCTATTAATTGTCTGGCTGGCGCTAAGCCTGGCGGTGGCCTGCGTGCTGGCGCTGGGCAATATCAGCGATCGCATGGAGAAGGGCTTAAGCCAGCAAAGCCGTGAGTTTATGGCGGGCGATCGGGCGTTGCGCAGTTCACGCGAAGTGCCGCAAGCGTGGCTGGAGGAAGCGCAAAAGCGCGGCCTGAAAGTCGGCAAGCAGCTGACTTTCGCCACAATGACCTTTGCAGGCGACACACCGCAGCTGGCGAACGTCAAAGCGGTGGATGATATCTACCCGATGTATGGCGATCTGCAAACTAATCCCCCTGGCCTGAAACCGCAGGCGGGCAGCGTATTGCTGGCCCCACGCCTGATGGCACTGCTAAACCTGAAAACGGGCGACACCATTGACGTGGGCGATGCCACCTTGCGGATTGCCGGAGAAGTGATTCAGGAACCGGATTCCGGTTTTAACCCCTTCCAGATGGCTCCGCGTCTGATGATGAATCTGGCGGATGTCGATAAAACCGGAGCCGTGCAGCCGGGGAGTCGGGTCACCTGGCGTTATAAATTCGGCGGCAACGAGAACCAGCTCGACGGCTATGAGAAATGGTTGTTACCTCAGCTTAAACCCGAACAACGCTGGTACGGTCTGGAACAGGACGAAGGCGCGCTGGGGCGATCGATGGAACGCTCGCAACAGTTCCTGCTGCTTTCGGCGCTTCTGACCTTGCTGCTGGCAGTGGCAGCGGTGTCGGTAGCGATGAATCATTACTGTCGCAGTCGCTACGATCTGGTGGCGATCCTCAAAACGCTGGGGGCAGGGCGAGCGCAACTGCGTAAGCTAATCGTCGGTCAGTGGTTGATGGTGCTGACGCTTTCAGCCGTTACCGGTGGGGCCATAGGCCTGTTGTTCGAAAACGTGTTGATGGTGCTGCTCAAGCCCGTTCTGCCTGCTGCACTACCGCCAGCCAGCCTCTGGCCGTGGCTGTGGGCGCTTGGCACCATGACGGTCATCTCGCTGCTGGTGGGGCTACGACCATACCGCTTGTTGCTGGCAACACAGCCTTTACGCGTATTACGTAATGATGTGGTAGCGAACGTCTGGCCGCTGAAGTTTTATCTGCCGATTGTCAGTATGGTGGTTGTGCTGCTGCTCGCCGGATTAATGGGTGGCAGCATGCTGCTTTGGGCGGTGCTGGCGGGCGCGGTAGTACTGGCTTTGCTGTGCGGTGTGCTGGGCTGGATGCAGCTGAATGTACTTCGCCGCATGACGCTGAAATCGCTACCTCTGCGCCTGGCGGTTAGCCGCCTGTTACGTCAGCCGTGGTCAACGTTAAGCCAGCTTTCGGCATTTTCGCTCTCCTTTATGCTGCTGGCGCTGTTGCTGGTATTGCGTGGCGATCTGCTCGACCGCTGGCAGCAGCTACCGCCAGAAAGCCCGAACTACTTTTTAATTAACATCGCCACAGAACAGGTAGCACCGCTAAAAGTGTTCCTCGCGGAACATCATATAGTCCCGGAATCATTTTATCCGGTAGTGCGGGCGCGGCTGACGGCGATTAACGATAAGCCGACAGAAGGTAATGAAGATGAGGCGCTTAATCGCGAACTCAATCTTACCTAGCAAAATACGCGGCCCGATCATAATCCGATTGTCGCCGGTAACTGGCCGCCAAAAGCCGATGAAGTGTCGATGGAAGAGGGGCTGGCGAAACGCTTAAACGTTGCCCTCGGTGATACCGTGACTTTTATGGGCGATACCCAGGAGTTCCGCGCTAAAGTGACCAGCCTGCGCAAAGTGGACCGGGAAAGTCTGCGGCCTAATTTCTATTTTATTTTCCCGGAAGGGGCATTAGACGGGCAACCGCAGAGCTGGCTTACCAGTTTCCGCTGGGAGAATGGCAACGGCATGTTGACGCAACTCAACCGCCAGTTCCCGACCATTAGCCTGTTAGATATTGGCGCGATTTTAAAACAGGTCGGTCAGGTGCTGGAGCAGGTAAGTCGGGCGCTGGAGGTGATGGTGGTGCTGGTCACCGCCTGCGGTATGTTGCTGTTGCTGGCACAGGTGCAGGTGGGAATGCGCCAGCGTCATCAGGAGCTGGTGGTATGGCGCACACTCGGTGCGGGGAAAAAACTGCTGCGCACGACATTGTGGTGTGAGTTCGCCATGCTTGGGTTTGTTTCCGGCCTGGTGGCCGCAATTGGTGCGGAAACGGCACTGGCAGTGTTGCAGGCGAAAGTGTTTGATTTCCCGTGGGAGCCAGACTGGCGATTGTGGATTGTTCTGCCGTGCAGCGGTGCGCTGCTGCTGTCGCTTTTCGGCGGCTGGCTGGGTGCGCGACTGGTTAAGGGTAAGGCGCTGTTCAGGCAGTTTGCGGGGTGATGAGAGTAAATAAGGGGCGTTCTGGTTGAATGGAACGCCTTGTTTAAATTAATTCTACAATATGTTTCATTGATGATGTTATTGAATTGGTGATTTCCTATCTTTCTATTGCTGATATTAATCTGAATCGGTGGAGTTTAATAATTTTAAATATAGCCCTACAAAAATAACTCAGACTAATAAAATCATAAATCATATGCGTTGAATGGATATTATCCATATAGTGAATTTGTTGATGATGAATTCATCTGTGCTAAAAATTTTAGTTTAATAAAATATTGAAAGTGACCTGCAATAACAGTTATTGTTGATTGAGAACAAATAACTTTATGTGAAAAATATATAAATACATTAGCTGGTCTTGTGTGTCATTTTATTTTTTTTGTTGCTAACACAGGGATATGAACAATAACTAAAAGGGCACTTTATATGAGCGGAAAACCAGCGGCGCGTCAGGGAGATATGACTCAGTATGGCGGTCCCATTGTCCAGGGTTCGGCAGGAGTAAGAATTGGCGCGCCAACTGGCGTGGCGTGCTCGGTGTGTCCGGGCGGGATGACCTCGGGCAACCCGGTGAACCCGCTGCTCGGTGCAAAAGTACAGCCCGGCGAGACGGACCTTGCGCTGCCCGACCCGCTGCCGTTCATTCTCTCCCGCACCTACAGCAGCTACCGGACGAAGACGCCTGCGCCAGTGGGAATTTTTGGCCCCGGCTGGAAAGCGCCTTCTGATATCCGCTTACAGATACGCGATGATGCACTGGTACTCAACGACAACGGCGGGCGGAGCATTCACTTTGAGTCGCTGCTGCCGGGGGAGGCTGTGTACAGCCGCAGTGAGTCAATGTGGCTGGTGCGTGGCGGTAAGGCAGCGCAGCCGGACGGCCACACGCTGGCACGGCTGTGGGCGTCGCTGCCGCCGGATATCCGGTTAAGCCCGCATCTTTACCTGGCGACCAACAGCGCACAGGGGCCGTGGTGGATACTGGGGTGATCTGAGCGGGTGCCGGGTGCTGAGGACGTACTGCCAGCGCCGCTGCCGCCGTACCGGGTGCTTACCGGGATGGCGGACCGCTTCGGGCGGACGCTGACGTACCGGCGTGAGGCCGCAGGCGACCTGGCCGGGGAAATCACCGGCGTGACGGACGGTGCCGGGCGGGAGTTCCGTCTGGTGCTGACCACACAGGCGCAGCGGGCGGAAGAGGCCCGGCAGCAGGCGGTCGTCGCCGGAGCAAAACGACCGGACATTCCTGATTCACTGCCGGAGAGCACAGAGTACGGCCCCGACAGGGGTATCCGCCTTTCGGCGGTGTGGCTGATGCACGACCCGGCATACCCGGAGAGCCTGCCCGGTGCGCCACTGGCGCGGTACACGTATACGGAAGCCGGTGAACTGCTGGCGGTATATGACCGCAGCAATACGCAGGTGCGCGCTTTCACGTATGACGCGCAGCACCTGGGCCGGATGGTGGCGCACCGTTACGCGGGAAGGCCGGAGATGCGCTACCGCTACGACGATACGGGGCGGGTGGTGGAGCAACTGAACCCGGCAGGGTTAAGCTACCGCTATCTTTATGAGCAGGACCGCATCACCGTCACCGACAGCCTGAACCGGCGTGAGGTGCTGCATACAGAAGGCGGGGCCGGGCTGAAACGGGTGGTGAAAAAAGAACTGGCGGACGGCAGCGTCACGCGCAGCGGGTATGACGCGGCAGGAAGGCTCACGGCGCAGACGGACGCGGCGGGACGGCGGACAGAGTACGGTCTGAATGTGGTGTCCGGCGATATCACGGACATCACCACACCGGACGGGCGGGAGACGAAATTTTACTATAACGACGGGAACCAGCTGACGGCGGTGGTGTACCCGGACGGGCTGGAGAGCCGCCGGGAATATGATGAACCGGGCAGGCTGGTATCGGAGACATCGCGCAGCGGGGAGACAGTACGCTACCGCTACGATGACGCGCACAGTGAGTTACCGGCGACGACAACGGATGCGACGGGCAGCACCCGGCAGATGACGGCGGTTCACCGCGAGGAAGGTATCAGCCTTTACCGCCACTATGACAACCGTGGCCGGTTAACCTCGGTGAAAGACGCACAGGGCCGTGAAACGCAGTATGAGTACAACGCCGCAGGCGACCTGACTGCCGTTATCACCCCGGACGGCAACCGGAGCGAGACACAGTACGATGCGTGGGGAAAGGCGGTCAGCACCACGCAGGGCGGGCTGACGCGCAGTATGGAGTACGATGCTGCCGGACGTGTCATCAGTCTGACTAACGAGAACGGCAGTCACAGCGACTTCAGCTACGATGCGCTGGACCGGCTGGTACAGCAGGGCGGCTTTGACGGGCGGACGCAACGTTATCATTATGACCTGACCGGAAAACTCACGCAGAGTGAGGATGAGGGGCTTGTCACCCTCTGGCACTACGATGCGTCGGACCGCATCACGCACCGGACGGTGAACGGCGACCCGGCAGAGCAGTGGCAGTATGACGGCCACGGCTGGCTGAGAGAAATCAGCCACCTGAGCGAAGGCCACCGTGTCGCTGTCCACTACGGCTACGACGATAAGGGCCGCCTGACGGGCGAACGGCAGACGGTGGAGAACCCGGAGACGGGGGAACTGCTGTGGCAGCATGAGACGAAACACGCCTACAACGAACAGGGGCTGGCAAACCGCGTCACGCCGGACAGCCTGCCGCCGGTGGAGTGGCTGACCTACGGCAGCGGTTACCTGGCGGGCATGAAGCTGGGCGGGACGCCGCTGGTCGAGTATACGCGGGACAGGCTGCACCGTGAGACGGTGCGCAGCTTCGGCAGCATGGCAGGCAGTAATGCCGCATATGAACTGACCAGCACATACACCCCCGCAGGCCAGTTACAGAGCCAGCACCTGAACAGCCTGGTGTATGACCGTGACTACGGGTGGAATGACAACGGCGACCTGGTGCGCATCAGCGGTCCGCGACAGACGTGGGAATACGGCTACAGCGCCACGGGCAGGCTGGAGAGCGTGCGCACCCTCGCACCGGACCTGGACATCCGCATCCCGTATGCGACCGACCCGGCGGGAAACCGGCTGCCGGACCCGGAGCTACACCCGGACAGCACGCTCACGGCGTGGCCGGATAACCGCATCGCAGAGGATGCGCACTATGTTTACCACTATGATGAATACGGCAGACTGACGGAGAAGACGGACCGCATCCCGGCGGGTGTGATACGGACGGACGACGAGCGGACCCACCACTACCACTACGACAGCCAGCACCGCCTGGTGTTCCACACGCGGATACAGCATGGCGAGCCACTGGTCGAGAGCCGCTACCTCTACGACCCGCTGAGCCGCCGGACGGGGAAACGGGTGTGGCGTCGCGAGCGTGACCTGACGGGGTGGATGTCGCTGTCGCGTAAACCGGAGGTGACGTGGTACGGATGGGACGGCGACCGGCTGACGACGGTACAGACCGACACCACGCGTATCCAGACGGTATACCAGCCGGGGAGCTTCGCGCGCTCATCCGCATCGAAACAGACAACGGTGAACGGGAGAAAGCGCAGTGCCGCAGCCTGGCGGAGAAGTTACAGCAGGAAGGGAGCGAAGACGGTCACGGTGTGGTGTTCCCGGCTGAACTGGTGGGGCTGCTGGACAGGCTGGAGGGGGAAATCCGGGCAAACTGCGTGAGCAGTGAAAGCCGCCAGTGGCTTGCGCAGTGCGGGCTGACGGTGGAGCGGCTGGCGGCACAGATAGAGCCGGTTTATTTGCCTGAGCGAAAAATACATCTTTATCACTGTGACCACCGGGGCCTGCCGCTGGCGCTTATCAGTGAAGACGGCAATACGGCGTGGAGCGAGGAATATGATGAATGGGGCAACCAGCTTAATGAGGAGAACCCGCATCACCTGCACCAGCCGTACCGGCTGCCGGGGCAGCAGTATGATAAGGAGTCGGGGCTGTACTACAACCGGAACCGGTACTACGATCCGTTGCAGGGGCGGTATATCACTCAGGACCCGATAGGGCTGGAGGGGGGATGGAGTCTGTATGCGTATCCGCTGAATCCGGTGAATGGTATTGATCCATTAGGGTTAAGTCCCGCAGATGTAGCGCTAATAAGAAGAAAAGATCAACTAAACCATCAAAGAGCATGGGATATATTATCTGATACTTATGAAGAGATTAAATTTAGGTGGGACTGATCAATTTTTCCATTGTATGGCATTTTGTCGAGTGTCTAAATTAAATGACGCTGGTGTTAGCCGATCGGCGAAAGGGCTGGGTTATGAAAAAGAGATTAGAGATTACGGGTTAAATCTGTTCGGTATGTACGGCAGAAAAGTAAAGCTATCCCATTCTGAAATGATTGAAGATAATAAAAAAGACTTGGCTGTAAATGACCATGGGTTGACATGTCCATCAATAACAGATTGCTCAGATAGATGTAGTGATTATATTAATCCAGAGCATAAAAAAACGATAAAGGCTTTACAAGATGCTGGCTATCTCAAGTAATCTATCAAAGATGATAATATTTATTTTTGCTATTATAATCATTGTTGTTTTATGCGTAATTACTTATCTTTATTTATTGGATTTGCCCCTATATTTCCAGACATCTGTTATCACTTAACCCATTACAAGCCCGCTGCCGCAGATATTCCCGTGGCGAGCGATAACCCAGCGCACTA
>NZ_MECT01000476.1:0-378 GCF_001722145.1 Shigella sp. FC1544 | reverse complement strand
AAGTTCCTGATATTACCGCCAACCGCCGCATTACCGCGCCGGGTTACTGGTTTTACCGCAATGATGAATTTGTCTTTGACTACAGACTCAAAGCGGAAGATGAGCGTGATGCCCTTCTGGCTCAGGTCAGTGCCCGGACAGGGGAATGGGAAGAAGACCTGCTGCTGGGGCTAATCAGCGACGAAGACCGGGAAAAACTGAAAGCGTACCGCATTTACGCGAAATCGCTGCAGGCGATGGATTTCAGTGTCATCACTGATAAAACCTCATACAACGCCATTGAATGGCCCGCCTCTCCGGAAATTTCTTCCTGATTTAATTTATCGCGAGAAAAACTATGTCTGTAGTGATATCAGGTGCGCTGACTGATGGCGCAGG
>NZ_MECT01000475.1:0-382 GCF_001722145.1 Shigella sp. FC1544 | reverse complement strand
ATATCTCCCCGGCAGCCTTCAGGGAAAAATATCATCAGATGGCTGCTTAAAAAAAGAACAAATGGTAGTGTCCGCTATTGCCAGTACACCTCACCCGTCCTTGTAATTAGTGTGAATATTCTTCTGTAATTTCAGCCAGATCCAATGCGTTATCTACCAGCTAGGTTATCTCAAGCAGGATATCTTCAAGAGAAGATTTAAGCGATAACGCCCCGAAAACAATGTAATACTCTTCCTGTTGCACGCTGGAGATTCCTACCGATGACAACGGCATCATCTTCTGATTTCTGGTAATGCTGCCAACTTACTGATTTAGTGTATGATGGTGATTTTAAGGTGCTTGCGTGGCTTCCATTTCCATCAGATGTCCTTCCTGCTCCGC
>NZ_MECT01000474.1:0-386 GCF_001722145.1 Shigella sp. FC1544 | reverse complement strand
GGTGAAGTCGTAACAAGGTAACCGTAGGGGAACCTGCGGTTGGATCACCTCCTTACCTTAAAGAAGCGTACTTTGCAGTGCTCACACAGATTGTCTGATAGAAAGTGAAAAGCAAGGCGTCTTGCGAAGCAGACTGATACGTCCCCTTCGTCTAGAGGCCCAGGACACCGCCCTTTCACGGCGGTAACAGGGGTTCGAATCCCCTAGGGGACGCCACTTGCTGGTTTGTGAGTGAAAGTCACCTGCCTTAATATCTCAAAACTCATCTTCGGGTGATGTTTGAGATATTTGCTCTTTAAAAATCTGGATCAAGCTGAAAATTGAAACACTGAACAACGAAAGTTGTTCGTGAGTCTCTCAAATTTTCGCAACACGATGATGAATCG
>NZ_MECT01000473.1:0-387 GCF_001722145.1 Shigella sp. FC1544 | reverse complement strand
AATCATCTGTACTCCAATGACTAGTCTAAAAACTAGTATTAAGACTATCACTTATTTAAGTGATACTGGTTGTCTGGAGATTCAGGGGGCCAGTCTAGGAAGGGCCTTCCCGAGAGTGGTAAAGGAGAGGCCCTGGAAATACCCCACAGCCCCGAAAAAGAGCCAGTCAGTTGCTTAACTGACTGGCATTAGCCATCTGGCAGGCTTTTTTTATTATCGCTAAATAATACAGCAACCTTTAATAATCTTCTGCTGAATAAAGATTATCTCATATATTAATTTTATGAGATTTTTGGTAATGACTCCAACTTACTGATAGTGTTTTATGTTCAGATAATGCCCGATGACCTTGTCATGCAGCTCCACCGATTTTGAGAACGACAGTGA
>NZ_MECT01000472.1:0-389 GCF_001722145.1 Shigella sp. FC1544 | reverse complement strand
AGCAGACTGTAGATGATCGCCGCACTTTCTCCTCCCTTGTCTGAGCCGAAAAAGAGATAATTTTTTCTTCCAACCGCCACCGATCGTAACGCGTTTTCACCGATGTTGTTGTCTATTTCCACCCAGCCGTCACGACAGAACTCGTTCAGCGCATTCCAGTGATTCAGGATATAGTCGAACGCCTTCGCCATCTCCGCATGTTTCGACAGCGTTTTCCTCTGCAACTGTATCCAGTCGTACAATGACTGCATCAACTGGACGCTTCTGGCTTTTCTGACTGCAAGCCGTTCCTCTGCCGGACTGCCACGTATCTCCGCTTCTATGTCGTATAACTCTGCTATCCGTCTGAGCGCTTCCTGAGTCATTTCTGTCGGACGGCGCACATCCTC
>NZ_MECT01000471.1:0-397 GCF_001722145.1 Shigella sp. FC1544 | reverse complement strand
TGATTGTCTGCGCTGAAATGGACGAACAGTGGGGCTACGTCGGTGCTAAATCACGTCAGCGCTGGCTGTTTTACGCGTATGACAGGATACGGAGGACGGTTGTGGCGCACGTCTTCGGTGAACGCACTCTGGCCACACTGGAGCGTCTTCTGAGCCTGCTGTCGGCCTTTGAGGTCGTGGTATGGATGACGGATGGCTGGCCGCTGTATGAATCACGCCTGAAGGGAAAGCTGCACGTTATCAGCAAGCGTTACACTCAGCGCATTGAGCGACATAATCTGAATCTGAGACAACATCTGTAAGCGTGCAGCAAGAACCGTATTGACGGGGATGTGTTATTCAGTCGGCAGTGCTACGCGCCAGGGGAGCAGTTCGCCGACCCGGTTTATCGGCCAGT
>NZ_MECT01000470.1:0-397 GCF_001722145.1 Shigella sp. FC1544 | reverse complement strand
ATACCTGACACATCGCTTCAATGGGAAATTGT
This sequence comes from Shigella sp. FC1544, assembly GCF_001722145.1. Classification (NCBI taxonomy): domain Bacteria; kingdom Pseudomonadati; phylum Pseudomonadota; class Gammaproteobacteria; order Enterobacterales; family Enterobacteriaceae; genus Shigella; species Shigella sp. FC1544. Next base: position 365 of record NZ_MECT01000470.1, on the reverse strand, counting down.
TGTCGCCATTGTTCGATTAACGCGTATTTTTCAGCGACTCCTGTGCAAAATACGCTGTTGCTTTTTTTAATATATCTCGCTCAAGGCGAGCTTCATTTAACGCCTTACGCAGTTGCAGAATTTCAGATTCCAGTTCAGCCACCGTGCGGGAACCAGGAGTACCGAGCCCTTTTCTGGCGGCGGTAACCCATTGTCCTAAAGTGCCTTCAGGAAGGGATAATCGGGAAGCGCCTTCACTGATCGAAAGTTGATTTTCAAGAACCGTTCGTAAGCGTGCAGCAAGAACCGTATTGACGGGGATGTGTTATTCAGTCGGCAGTGCTACGCGCCAGGGGAGCAGTTCGCCGACCCGGTTTATCGGCCAG
>NZ_MECT01000469.1:0-399 GCF_001722145.1 Shigella sp. FC1544 | reverse complement strand
AGACCGCACGAATATAACGGTGGGTTACCCCCAAACGAATCGGAAAATCGATACTGGAAAAACTCTAACTCGGTGGCCAGTTTTTGTTGACCACTTCACTGTTGCCCATTTCAGCAGCGGATAAGCGGAGGTTTTATTATTATTTTCAGGAAAAAAACACCCCAAACATAGAACGCTTCTTCGTTTTTGATTCTTCCGAGTATCGTTATGCGTTAAATATGCGTGAAGTGGTATTTCATCAGTTCCTTTCTGATGGTCTACGGCCAATCGTTGACGAAGAGGATGATGCCTACGAAGACGGTAAGCGTGCAGCAAGAACCGTATTGACGGGGATGTGTTATTCAGTCGGCAGTGCTACGCGCCAGGGGAGCAGTTCGCCGACCCGGTTTATCGGCCAGT
>NZ_MECT01000468.1:0-400 GCF_001722145.1 Shigella sp. FC1544 | reverse complement strand
TAGCGGAGCAGGAAGGACATCTGATGGAAATGGAAGCCACGCAAGCACCTTAAAATCACCATCATACACTAAATCAGTAAGTTGGCAGCATTACCCATTCATTTAGGGGGCGTTATGCATTTATCTTCAAAACATCTTAGCACTATCCGCTTTCTCGTTATTGCTTCATTCGTTGTAGCTATCAGTTACCGACTTTTTGTTGCCTCCAATGACGAAATGAATCCTCTTGCTATTATTGCCCATTCAATAGCGACAATAGTTAGACGGTTTGAAAAACCGTAATACAATAAACATCCGAAATAATTGGATTTGCCCCTATATTTCCAGACATCTGTTATCACTTAACCCATTACAAGCCCGCTGCCGCAGATATTCCCGTGGCGAGCGATAACCCAGCGCA
>NZ_MECT01000467.1:0-402 GCF_001722145.1 Shigella sp. FC1544 | reverse complement strand
GGGCAGCATGACGCTGCCGGCAGCAGCCGTTTTTCATCGCGGGGGAGTGATTCGGGGAACGGTTTGCGGGTGCGGGTTTGACGCAGCGGGCGCTGCACGGCCGGGTCGTCAACCCGACCGGTAAGGGTATCACTTTCTTTCTGAAGTGCCTTCAGGTCAGCTTCCATCTGTGCGATACGACGGGAGACTTTTTTCGGAGCGGCTGCCGAAGTTCATCCCGGCGCAGCTTATCCAGCTGTGCCTGCAGATGGTCTATTTCGCGTTCACGCTCGTTCAGCTTTTCCAGCAGGGCACGGTTCAGCGCCTCCTGTTCGGCAAGGAGACGTTTCAGTGCATTGATATCGTCAGGAAGTGAGCTGCTCATACCGGGTATATTACCAGGCTCATTCAGCGTCGACCAGG
>NZ_MECT01000466.1:0-24327 GCF_001722145.1 Shigella sp. FC1544 | reverse complement strand
TGCGCGGCTGGCAGGTTCCGGCCTTCACTCTCGGCGGTGAAGCCACCGACATCGTGGTGATGCGCATTATGTGTCGTCGCGGCTTCGAAATGGACTTTGTTGAACTGTTGCTGGAAGACTACAAAGCCTCCCTGAAATATCTCAGCGATCACCCGAAACTGCAGGGTATTGCCCAGCAGAACAGCTTTAAACATACCTGATAACGTTTAACGGTAACGGTGTCCCGAAACGAACCCGTTTCGGGACAATTTCCAAAGTCTGTTCACTGGCATTAGCAACGGAAAATATTGTTCTGAATACGCTTCAGAACAAAACAGGTGCGGTTCCGACAGGAATACCGTTTTAGGGGGATAATATGGCTACATCAGTACAGACAGGTAGAGCTAAGCAGCTCACATTACTCGGATTCTTTGCCATAACGGCATCGATGGTAATGGCTGTTTATGAATACCCTACCTTCGCAACATCGGGCTTTTCATTAGTCTTCTTCCTGCTATTAGGCGGGATTTTATGGTTTATTCCCGTGGGACTTTGTGCTGCGGAAATGGCCACCGTCGACGGCTGGGAAGAAGGTGGTGTCTTCGCCTGGGTATCAAATACTCTGGGGCCGAGATGGGGATTTGCAGCGATCTCATTTGGCTATCTGCAAATCGCCATTGGTTTTATTCCGATGCTCTATTTCGTGTTAGGGGCACTCTCCTACATCCTGAAATGGCCAGCGCTGAATGAAGACCCCATTACCAAAACTATTGCAGCACTCATCATTCTTTGGGCGCTGGCATTAACGCAGTTTGGTGGCACGAAATACACGGCGCGAATTGCTAAAGTTGGCTTCTTCGCCGGTATCCTGTTACCTGCATTTATTTTGATCGCATTAGCGGCTATTTATCTGCACTCCGGTGCCCCCGTTGCTATCGAAATGGATTCGAAGACCTTCTTCCCTGACTTCTCTAAAGTGGGCACACTGGTTGTATTTGTTGCCTTCATTTTGAGTTATATGGGCGTAGAAGCTTCCGCAACTCACGTCAATGAAATGAGCAACCCTGGGCGCGACTATCCACTGGCTATGTTACTGCTGATGGTGGCGGCAATCTGCTTAAGCTCTGTTGGCGGTTTATCTATTGCGATGGTCATTCCGGGTAATGAAATCAACCTCTCCGCAGGGGTAATGCAAACCTTTACCGTTCTGATGTCCCATGTGGCACCGGAAATTGAGTGGACGGTTCGCGTGATCTCCGCACTGCTGTTGCTGGGTGTTCTGGCGGAAATCGCCTCCTGGATTGTTGGTCCTTCTCGCGGGATGTATGTCACAGCGCAGAAAAACCTGCTGCCAGCGGCATTCGCTAAAATGAACAAAAATGGCGTACCGGTAACGCTGGTCATTTCGCAGCTGGTGATTACTTCTATCGCGTTGATCATCCTCACCAATACCGGTGGCGGTAACAACATGTCCTTCCTGATCGCACTGGCGCTGACGGTGGTGATTTATCTGTGTGCTTATTTCATGCTGTTTATTGGCTACATTGTGTTGGTTCTTAAACATCCTGACTTAAAACGCACATTTAATATCCCTGGTGGTAAAGGGGTGAAACTGGTCGTGGCAATTGTCGGTCTGCTGACTTCAATTATGGCGTTTATTGTTTCCTTCCTGCCGCCGGATAACATCCAGGGTGACTCTACCGATATGTATGTTGAATTACTGGTCGTTAGTTTCCTGGTGGTACTTGCCCTGCCCTTTATTCTCTATGCTGTTCATGATCGTAAAGGCAAAGCGAATACCGGCGTCACTCTGGAGCCAATCAACAGTCAGAACGCACCAAAAGGTCACTTCTTCCTGCACCCGCGTGCACGTTCACCACACTATATTGTGATGAATGACAAGAAACACTAACCATGTCTGAATGGTTATAAGACAAGGGAGCGATAATTCATCGCTCCCTTTTTCGTGCTTGCTGTCGTATTGACTTAACCGGGATAAGTACGAGAATGAGCGCACATCTGTTTACCGGAAACCAGCACATATGGATATCTGCTCCCGAAACAAGAAATTAACGATTAGAAGACCAGCGATACTGGTTGCACTGGCACTTTTACTGTGTAGTTGTAAAAGCACGCCTCCAGAGTCCATGGTGACACCACCAGCAGGTTCAAAGCCACCAGCCACGACGCAACAATCGTCACAACCGATGCGTGGCATCTGGCTGGCCACGGTGTCTCGCCTCGACTGGCCACCGGTTTCCTCGGTTAACATTAGTAACCCCACCAGCCGGGCCCGTGTACAACAACAGGCGATGATCGACAAACTGGATCATCTGCAACGTCTCGGTATAAACACGGTCTTTTTCCAAGTCAAGCCGGACGGAACCGCCCTGTGGCCATCGAAAATTTTGCCGTGGTCCGATCTTATGACCGGTAAGATTGGTGAAAATCCGGGTTACGATCCGCTGCAATTTATGCTCGACGAAGCCCACAAGCGTGGGATGAAAGTACACGCCTGGTTTAACCCCTATCGCGTATCGGTTAATACGAAGCCCGGTACTATCAGGGAACTGAATAGCACTCTGTCTCAACAACCGGCGAGCGTCTATGTGCAACACCGTGACTGGATCAGAACGTCTGGCGATCGCTTTGTCCTCGACCCGGGCATCCCTGAGGTTCAGGACTGGATCACATCAATAGTCGCCGAAGTGGTTTCCCGCTATCCGGTAGATGGCGTGCAGTTTGACGACTATTTCTATACGGAGTCACCGGGTTCACGGCTAAATGATAACGAAACGTACCGTAAATACGGAGGCGCATTTGCGTCAAAAGCAGACTGGCGGCGCAACAATACTCAGCAGTTAATTACAAAAGTATCGCACACCATTAAAAGCATTAAGCCGGGAGTCGAATTTGGCGTTAGCCCGGCAGGCGTGTGGCGTAACCGATCACACGATCCGCTCGGTTCCGATACCCGAGGCGCGGCAGCCTATGACGAATCCTACGCTGACACCCGTCGATGGGTGGAACAAGGATTGCTGGATTACATTGCTCCCCAAATTTACTGGCCGTTCTCACGGAGTGCCGCGCGTTATGACGTGTTGGCAAAATGGTGGGCGGATGTCGTTAAACCGACCAGGACCCGCCTGTATATCGGTATCGCCTTCTATAAAGTGGGTGAACCTTCAAAGATAGAGCCAGACTGGATGATTAACGGCGGCGTACCGGAACTGAAAAAGCAGCTCGATCTTAACGATGCGGTACCAGAAATTAGCGGCACCATCTTGTTCCGTGAGGACTATCTGAATAAACCGCAGACTCAACAAGCGGTCAGCTATCTGCAAAGTCGTTGGGGCAGTTAAACTCCCATGCTTACTTTGTAACAAGCCGGTGCTTTACCCACCGGCTTGTTACACCTTGTGAAATATCCCACTAGTAATCATGCTTACATAAGTCAAATTAACCACGCAATTAACCACACTTAGTTAAACAGCTATAAATCCCTAATAAAAATGTATGAATATGAAAAACCATACGATATTCGCTGTCACCGAAAAATAATTACGATGGGCTATACTCTTCTGAAGAACAGTAGCGTAGATTGAAACTGTCCTAAGTCGCTTATTTCTTTTCAGTATATCTTCATATTTCAGGAGAATATGGTGCAGTTAGTCGATCTCGCACGTTGCGTTTTGATTCCGTCTGATTTCCCAGCCTTATAAGGGTGTGAATTATGGAGATGTATTTTAAAAGAATGAAAGATGAGTGGACCGGACTTGTCGAACAGGCAGATCCACTCATTCGTGCTAAAGCCGCGGAAATTGCCGTTGCGCATGCTCATTATCTGAGTATCGAGTTTTATCGAATTGTCCGCATCGACCCGCATGCCGAAGAATTCTTGAGTAATGAACAAGTTGAGCGGCAGTTGAAAAGTACGATGGAACGCTGGATTATTAACGTGCTTTCTGCCCAAGTTGACGATGTCGAAAGGCTAATACAAATCCAGCATACCGTCGCGGAAGTGCATGCCCGCATAGGAATTCCGGTAGAAATTGTCGAGATGGGGTTTCGGGTGCTGAAAAAAATCCTCTATCCGGTAATCTTCTCTTCGGATTATTCTGCCGCAGAAAAACTTCAGGTCTACCATTTCTCGATTAACAGTATTGATATCGCTATGGAAGTGATGACCCGCGCGTTTACCTTTAGTGACAGTAGTGCCTCAAAGGAAGATGAAAACTATCGTATCTTCTCGTTACTAGAAAACGCCGAAGAAGAAAAAGAACGGCAAATAGCCTCAATACTTTCATGGGAAATAGATATTATCTATAAAATCCTGCTGGATTCTGATTTAGGCAGTAGTTTGCCTTTAAGCCAGGCTGATTTTGGCCTGTGGTTTAACCATAAAGGTCGACATTATTTTAGTGGCATTGCCGAAGTAGGCATATCTCCCGTCTGATTCAGGATTTCGACGGTATATTCAATCAAACCATGCGTAACACCAGGAATTTGAATAACAGAAGTCTGCGGGTGAAATTTTTATTACAGATAAGAAATACTGTATCGCAAATTATTACCTTGCTGCGTGAATTGTTTGAAGAAGTATCGCGCCACGAAGTCGGTATGGATGTACTGACGAAATTACTTAACCGCCGCTTCCTGCCGACTATCTTCAAACGCGAAATTGCCCATGCCAACCGGACCGGTACACCGCTGTCAGTGCTGATTATTGACGTTGATAAATTCAAAGAGATCAACGATACGTGGGGCCATAACACTGGCGATGAAATTCTGCGTAAAGCCTCTCAGGCCTTTTATGACAACGTCCGCAGTAGTGATTATGTTTTTCGCTACGGGGGCGATGAATTTATCATTGTTTTGACTGAAGCTTCTGAAAACGAAACGTTACGTACCGCAGAACGTATTCGCAGTCGGGTGGAGAAAACCAAACTGAAAGCCGCAAACGGCGAGGATATTGCCCTCTCACTTTCCATCGGTGCCGCCATGTTTAATGGTCATCCTGACTATGAGCGCCTCATTCAAATAGCCGATGAAGCTCTGTATATCGCCAAAAGACGAGGTAGAAACCGTGTTGAACTCTGGAAAGCCAGTCTTTAGATGCGCCAGGATGCAGAGGTAATCATGAAGCTAACCGATGCGGAAAATGCCGCCGATGGCATTTTTTTCCCCGCCCTTGAACAAAATATGATGGGCGCGGTGTTAATTAACGAAAATGATGAAGTGATGTTTTTCAACCCCGCCGCAGAGAAGCTCTGGGGGTACAAACGTGAAGAAGTCATTGGCAATAACATTGATATGCTGATTCCGCGGGATTTGCGTCCTGCGCATCCTGAATACATTCGTCATAACCGTGAAGGTGGTAAAGCGCGCGTCGAGGGGATGAGTCGGGAGCTGCAGCTGGAGAAAAAAGACGGCAGTAAAATCTGGACCCGTTTTGCGCTATCGAAAGTGAGCGCCGAGGGGAAAGTTTATTACCTGGCGCTGGTACGGGATGCCAGCGTAGAAATGGCGCAAAAAGAACAGACCCGACAATTGATTATTGCCGTTGACCATCTCGACCGACCGGTGATTGTCCTCGATCCGGAACGCCATATTGTGCAGTGCAATCGCGCATTTACCGAAATGTTTGGTTACTGCATGTTTGGTTACTGCATTAGCGAAGCCAGCGGTATGCAGCCCGATACACTCCTGAACATTCCTGAATTCCCTGCCGATAACCGCATTCGTTTACAACAGTTGCTATGGAAAACCGCCCGCGATCAGGACGAATTTCTGCTGTTGACGCGCACCGGTGAAAAAATCTGGATTAAAGCCTCTATCAGCCCGGTTTATGACGTGCTCGCGCATCTGCAGAACCTGGTAATGACTTTCTCGGATATCACCGAAGAACGGCAAATCCGCCAGCTTGAAGGCAATATTCTCGCCGCCATGTGCAGCAGCCCGCCATTTCATGAAATGGGGGAAATCATTTGTCGTAACATCGAATCTGTTCTCAACGAATCGCATGTTTCGCTGTTCGCACTGCGCAACGGGATGCCGATACACTGGGCGTCATCTTCGCACGGTGCAGAAGTTCAAAATGCGCAAAGCTGGTCAGCGACCATTCGTCAGCGTGATGGCGCGCCTGCGGGGATCCTGCAAATTAAAACCTCGTCAGGAGCAGAAACCAGCGCCTTTATCGAACGCGTGGCAGATATCAGTCAGCATATGGCCGCGCTGGCGCTGGAACAGGAAAAAAGCCGCCAGCATATTGAACAACTCATCCAATTTGATCCGATGACCGGTCTGCCAAATCGCAATAACCTGCACAATTACCTCGATGACCTGGTCGACAAAGCCGTCTCTCCGGTGGTGTATCTCATCGGTGTTGACCATATTCAGGATGTGATTGATAGCCTTGGCTATGCGTGGGCCGATCAGGCATTGCTGGAAGTGGTCAATCGCTTTCGTGGAAAACTCAAACCGGATCAGTATCTCTGTCGTATCGAAGGTACGCAGTTTGTCCTCGTGAGCCTGGAAAACGACGTCAGTAACATTACCCAGATCGCCGATGAGCTACGGAATGTGGTCAGCAAGCCGATAATGATTGACGATAAACCATTCCCGCTTACCTTGAGTATTGGCATCAGCTACGACGTGGGTAAAAACCGCGATTACCTACTCTCCACTGCTCACAATGCAATAGATTATATTCGCAAGAATGGCGGTAACGGCTGGCAGTTCTTCAGCCCGGCGATGAACGAAATGGTAAAAGAGCGTTTGGTTTTAGGCGCAGCGCTGAAAGAAGCGATTAGCAATAACCAACTGAAACTTGTTTACCAGCCGCAAATCTTCGCAGAAACGGGTGAACTGTACGGCATCGAAGCCCTTGCGCGCTGGCACGATCCCCAGCATGGTCATGTGCCCCCTTCACGGTTTATTCCTCTCGCAGAAGAGATTGGTGAAATCGAAAATATTGGGCGCTGGGTCATCGCGGAAGCTTGCCGTCAGTTAGCAGAATGGCGTAGCCAGAATATTCATATCCCGGCGCTTTCCGTTAACTTGTCGGCACTGCACTTTCGCAGTAATCAACTGCCTAATCAGGTGTCTGATGCAATGCACGCCTGGGGTATTGACGGCCACCAGCTGACGGTAGAAATCACGGAAAGCATGATGATGGAACACGATACCGAAATCTTTAAGCGCATTCAGATCCTGCGTGATATGGGCGTGGGCTTATCATTTCTTTTCCCGCCCCCTACCCGCCGAAGAAATTCCAGGCTGGATGAGCAGCGTGTTACCGCTGAAAATCTGACAAATTCCTCTCGCCCGCACTCGCGGGTTTTCATTTAACGTGACACCGTCACTTAAATACTGTGATTTCAGCTACGATTCCGGGAGATTCCTTCCTTAACTTCCCCTCTTGCACCAAAACTGCACTACGCTGCACAAATGTTGATCAAAAGTTAAAAAATATAACTTTAAGCCAGCATTCTGGCGCTTATCCCGGCATGGCATGAGATCTGCATAAGCGGAAAGCGCAGCAATTTTTGTCTTATACAGGAACCGTTTATGTCGGATACCACCGAACTGGTTGATTTAGCCGTAATCTTCCCTGATCTGGAGATCGAATTGAAATACGCCTGCGCTGATAACATCACAGGTAAAGCTATTTATCAGCAAGCGCGTTGTCTGCTACACAAGGATGCGATTACCGCGCTGGCGAAAAGTATCAGTATCGCCCAGCTGTCAGGCTTACAACTGGTGGTTTACGATGCGTATCGCCCACAACAAGCACAGGCGATGTTGTGGCAAGCCTGCCCAGACCCGCAATATGTTGTTGATGTGACGGTCGGTTCTAATCACAGCCGTGGCACGGCGATCGACCTGACGCTTCGTGATAAGCACGGGAACATCCTCGATATGGGCGCAGGGTTCGATGAAATGCACGAGCGCTCCCATGCCTATCACCCTTCCGTCCCGCCCGCCGCTCAGCGCAATCGGCTGTTGCTGAATGCGATTATGACTGGTGGCGGTTTTGTCGGTATCTCCAGCGAATGGTGGCACTTCGAATTACCCTAGGCAGCGAGTTACCCACTGCTCGCTGATCAATTCACCTGTTTTATATCCCCTGGCACACAGCACGTCAGTTAATCAGGAAACTGTCATGAAGAGATCGATACCGTTTCGTCCTACATTGCTCGCGCTCGTCCTTGCCACAACTTTCTCGGTTGCGCACGCCGCCGTACCGAAAGATATGCTGGTGATTGGTAAGGCCGCCGATCCACAAACCCTCGCCCCGGCGGTAACAATAGATAATAACGACTGGACGGTGACCTACCCGTCTTATCAGCGGCTGGTTCAGTACAAAACGGACGGTGATAAAGGCTCAACCGACGTTGAAGGCGATCTGGCAAGTAGCTGGAAAGCGTCTGACGATCAAAAAGAGTGGTCGTTCACCCTGAAGGACAATGCTAAATTTGCCGATGGCACACCGGTCACTGCCGAAGCAGTAAAACTCTCTTTTGAGCGGATACTAAAAATCGGCCAGGGGCCAGCAGAAGCATTTCCCAAAGATTTAAAGATTGATGCTCCCGACGAACATACGGTGAAGTTTACCCTTAGCCAGCCATTCGCACCGTTCCTCTACACGCTGGCGAATGACGGTGCATACATTATCAATCCGGCGGTGTTAAAGGAACATGCAGCGGATGATGCCCGCGGCTTCCTCGCGCAAAATACCGCCGGTTCCGGACCATTTATGCTGAAAAGCTGGCAAAAAGGTCAGCAATTAGTTCTGGTGCCAAATCCGCATTACCCTGGCAATAAACCGAACTTTAAGCGAGTATCGGTAAAAATTATTGGTGAAAGTGCCTCCCGTCGCCTGCAGCTCTCCCGTGGTGATATTGACATTGCCGATGCGCTGCCGGTGGATCAACTCAACGCCCTGAAGCAGGAAAACAAAGTCAATGTGGCAGAGTATCCGTCACTGCGCGTCACCTACCTGTATCTGAATAACAGCAAAGCGCCTCTTAATCAGGCGGATCTGCGTCGGGCCATTTCCTGGTCTACCGATTATCAGGGCATGGTTAACGGCATTCTGAGTGGTAACGGAAAACAGATGCGCGGCCCGATTCCGGAAGGCATGTGGGGCTACGATGCGACGGCAATGCAATACAACCATGACGAAACGAAAGCCAAAGCCGAATGGGATAAAGTGACGAGCAAACCCACCAGCCTGACGTTTCTCTACTCCGATAAGGATCCGAACTGGGAGCCTATTGCTCTGGCGACACAATCCAGTCTCAACAAGCTGGGCATCAATGTGAAGCTGGAAAAGCTGGCGAACGCTACCATGCGCGACAGAGTGGGTAAAGGTGATTACGACATTGCGATTGGCAACTGGAGTCCGGATTTTGCCGACCCGTATATGTTTATGAATTACTGGTTTGAGTCAGACAAAAAAGGTCTGCCGGGTAACCGCTCGTTCTATGAAAACAGTGAGGTCGATAAGTTACTGCGCAATGCGCTTGCGACCACCGACCAGACGCAGCGTACCCGGGACTACCAGCAGGCACAGAAAATCGTCATTGATGACGCTGCTTATGTGTACCTGTTCCAGAAAAACTACCAACTGGCGATGAACAAAGAGGTGAAAGGCTTTGTGTTCAATCCCATGCTGGAACAGGTCTTCAATATCAATACCATGAGTAAATAACGTGACCTTCTGGAGTATTTTACGCCAACGCTGCTGGGGGCTGGTGCTCGTGGTGGCGGGCGTCTGCGTGATTACGTTTATTATCTCGCATCTGATCCCTGGCGATCCGGCGCGGTTACTGGCGGGTGACCGCGCCAGCGATGCTATCGGGTCTGGCGCTGGGCGATTTGTTGTATGGCGCAGTGCTCACCGAAACCGTTTTTGCCTGGCCCGGAATGGGTGCATGGGTAGTAACATCAATACAGGCGCTCGACTTCCCGGCAGTGATGGGCTTTGCCGTCGTGGTTTCATTTGCTTATGTGCTGGTCAACCTGGTGGTGGATTTGCTCTATTTGTGGATTGATCCGCGTATCGGACGTGGAGGTGGTGAATGATGCTAAGCGAGGAAACGTCCGCCGTACGCCCACAAAAACAAACGCGATTTAACGGTGCAAAACTGGTATGGATGCTGAAAGGCAGTCCGCTCACCGTGACCGGCGCAGTCATCATTGCATTAATGCTATTGATGATGTTTTTTTCACCGTGGCTTGCGACGCATGATCCCAACGCCATTGATTTAACCGCCCGCCTTTTGCCGCCTTCTGCGGTGCACTGGTTTGGCACCGATGAAGTGGGACGCGATCTGTTCAGCCGCGTACTGGTCGGCAGTCAGCAATCAATTCTCGCCGGATTAGTCGTGGTTGCCATTGCGGGTATGATTGGTTCGCTACTCGGATGTCTATCCGGTGTGCTTGGCGGACGCGCAGACGCCATCATCATGCGCATCATGGACATTATGCTGTCGATTCCTTCGTTGGTACTGACAATGGCACTGGCTGCCGCTCTCGGGCCGAGTTTATTTAACGCCATGCTGGCGATTGCTATTGTGCGAATTCCCTTTTATGTGCGCCTGGCGCGGGGGCAAGCATTAGTTGTACGCCAGTATACCTATGTTCAGGCGGCGAAAACCTTTGGTGCGTCGCGTTGGCATCTGATCAGCTGGCATATTTTACGTAACTCCCTGCCGCCGCTGATCGTGCAGGCATCGCTGGATATCGGTAGCGCGATTTTAATGGCCGCCACGTTGGGATTTATTGGCCTGGGTGCTCAACAACCGAGTGCTGAATGGGGCGCGATGGTAGCGAATGGTCGCAACTATGTACTCGATCAGTGGTGGTATTGCGCATTTCCGGGGGCAGCTATTTTGCTTACCGCCGTTGGGTTTAATCTCTTTGGTGATGGTATTCGCGATCTGCTTGACCCGAAAGCAGGAGGAAAGCAGTCATGACCAGCCCGTTCTGGACATTCAACAGCTGCATTTGAGTTTCCCCGGTTTTAACGGTGATGTTCACGCGCTCAACAATGTGTCCTTGCAGATTAACCGCGGTGAAATTGTCGGTCTGGTGGGAGAATCCGGCTCAGGTAAATCAGTCACCGCAATGCTGATTATGCGTCTGCTACCGACGGGCAGTTATTGCGTACATCGGGGGCAGATTTCACTGCTGGGAGACGATGTTCTTAACGCTCGGGAAAAACAGCTTCGTCAGTGGCGCGGCGCACGAGTGGCGATGATCTTTCAGGAACCGATGACCGCCCTCAATCCGACACGTCGAATAGGTCTTCAGATGATGGACGTGATCCGCCATCATCAACCAATAAGTCGTCGGGAAGCCAGAGCTAAAGCGATTGTCCTGCTGGAAGAGATGCAAATCCCGGATGCCGTGGAAGTTATGTCGCGCTATCCGTTTGAGCTTTCAGGTGGTATGCGCCAGCGGGTAATGCGAGCGTTGGCAGAGGAGCTGGCTGTGCAGATGGGTATTCGTCCGGAGTATCTCGACCGCCTGCCTCATGCGTTCTCCGGCGGGCAGCGGCAACGTATCGCCATTGCCAGAGCACTCTCTTCGCAGCCTGACGTGATTGTGCTTGATGAGCCAACCTCTGCGCTGGATATCTCCGTGCAGGCGCAGATCCTCAATTTACTGGTAACGCTACAGGAAAATCACGGGCTGACCTATGTGCTGATTTCACACAATGTCTCGGTGATACGTCATATGAGCGATCGGGTGGCGGTGATGTATCTCGGGCAGATTGTAGAACTGGGCGACGCGCAACAGGTGCTAACGGCTCCGGCACATCCATACACCCGATTATTGCTGGATTCCCTCCCCGCCATTGATAAACCGCTGGAGGAAGAATGGGCATTACGTAAAACGGATCTGCCGGGAAACCGCACGTTGCCGCAAGGCTGTTTTTTCTACGAACGTTGCCCCCTTGCAACCAGCGGATGTGAAGTCCGGCAATCATTAGCAATAAGGGAGGACGGACGTGAGCTCCGGTGCTGGCGGGCGCTGTAGAGATGCTAACAACGCATCAGGCATTCACGCGCCTGACACGTCATCCGGCAATGCTTTACGATTTCAACTGGTAATCCAGCGTAATTTCCGCTTTCAGTACCTGAGAGACCGGGCATCCTGCTTTTGCTTTCTGGATGATGCCGTCAAAGGTAGAGGCATCAATACCCGGCACCGCAACTTCACTCTTCAGTGCGATTTTCGTAATCGCAAAACCGGCATCCACTTTATCCAGCGACACATCGGCGATGGTATCAATCGATGTTGGCGTAAATCCCGCTTCCCCCAGCATGAATGAAAGCGCCATTGAGAAACATGCGGCATGCGCTGCGCCAATCAGTTCTTCAGGGTTAGTTCCTTTTTCGCCTTCAAAACGCGTGTTAAATCCATACGGCTGTTGGTTCAGCACGCCACTCTCGGTGGATACTGTTCCCTTCCCGCGTTTGATATCGCCTTCCCAGTGTGCCTGACCTTTCTTATGGATTGTCATTGTTGCTCTCATGTGGGCTTAAAAAGGAAATTATAGACTACGTGAGAAACAGCACGAGGATAAGCAGGATATTCCGAATAAAAATCCGGCAGAAATATTACTTCTGCACTTAAATTAAATTTCCACAATAGATAACCGGGAATATATAACCCAAGAGATATTGCATTAATATTAATCAACTCACCACAATAATAATACCTATCAATATCATGAGGTTAAAATATAAAAATCATCAACTAGGACTAATCTTAACAACGAAGCGGCAAATATTTGCCATGCTGAATGTGCTTTATAAATCTGCGATCCGTAGCAGACACCATAAATACACAGACACGGAGAATCACTATGTTTACTTATTATCAGGCAGAAAATTCAACAGCAGAACCCGCTCTGGTTAATGCCATTGAGCAAGGCCTTCGGGCAGAGCACGGTGTTGTCACTGAAGATGACATTCTCATGGAGCTGACCAAATGGGTGGAAGCTTCTGATAACGACATCCTCAGTGATATCTACCAGCAAACGATCAATTATGTGGTCAGTGGCCAGCACCCTACGCTTTAAGGTGCTATGCTTGATCGGCAACCTAATTTAGGGGTTTAGCACGTGTTTCTTCGCTACGGCGATGTTGTCCTTAAAACTAGCAACAGGATTGAGGAGTTAAAATGAAATCGAACCGTCAGGCACGTCATATTCTTGGACTGGACCATAAAATTTCTAACCAGCGCAAAATAGTTACCGAAGGTGACAAATCCAGCGTGGTAAATAACCCAACCGGCAGAAAACGCCCCGCTGAAAAGTAATTCATAACCATCAGTCCTCAATGACGATTAAACACCATTGCCTGCGCAATGGTGTTTTTGTTTTTATCTGCTTTATACTTGGGGCCGACGCCCTGGCGGTAAAGCAAAGACGATAAAAGCGTGCCAGGGATGGATATTCAAAAAAGAGTGAGTGACATGGAACCAAAAACAAAAAAACAGCGTTCGCTTTATATCCCTTACGCTGGCCCTGTACTGCTGGAATTTCCGTTGTTGAATAAAGGCAGTGCCTTCAGCATGGAAGAACGCCGTAACTTCAACCTGCTGGGGTTACTGCCGGAAGTGGTCGAAACCATCGAAGAACAAGCGGAACGAGCATGGATCCAGTATCAGGGATTCAAAACCGAAATCGACAAACACATCTACCTGCGTAACATCCAGGACACCAACGAAACCCTCTTCTACCGTCTGGTAAACAATCATCTTGATGAGATGATGCCTGTTATTTATACCCCAACCGTCGGCGCAGCCTGTGAGCGTTTTTCTGAGATCTACCGCCGTTCACGCGGCGTGTTTATCTCTTACCAGAACCGCCACAATATGGACGATATTCTGCAAAACGTACCGAACCATAATATCAAAGTGATTGTGGTGACTGACGGTGAACGTATTCTGGGGCTTGGTGACCAGGGCATCGGCGGGATGGGCATTCCGATCGGTAAACTGTCGCTCTATACCGCCTGTGGCGGCATCAGCCCGGCGTATACCCTTCCGGTGGTGCTGGATGTCGGAACGAACAACCAACAGCTGCTTAACGATCCGCTGTATATGGGCTGGCGTAATCCGCGTATCATTGACGACGAATACTATGAATTCGTTGATGAATTTATCCAGGCTGTGAAACAACGCTGGCCAGACGTGCTGTTGCAGTTTGAAGACTTTGCTCAAAAAAATGCGATGCCGTTACTTAACCGCTATCGCAATGAAATTTGTTCTTTTAACGATGACATTCAGGGCACTGCGGCGGTAACAGTCGGCACACTGATCGCAGCAAGCCGAGCGGCAGGTGGTCAGTTAAGCGAGAAAAAAATCGTCTTCCTTGGTGCAGGTTCAGCGGGATGCGGCATTGCCGAAATGATCATCGCCCAGACCCAGCGCGAAGGATTAAGCGAGGAAGCGGCGCGGCAGAAAGTCTTTATGGTCGATCGCTTTGGCCTGCTGACGGACAAGATGCCGAACCTGCTGCCTTTCCAGACCAAACTGGTGCAGAAACGCGAAAACCTCAGTGACTGGGATACCGACAGCGATGTGCTGTCACTGCTGGATGTGGTGCGCAATGTAAAACCAGATATTCTGATTGGCGTCTCAGGACAGACCGGGCTGTTTACGGAAGAGATCATCCGTGAGATGCATAAACACTGTCCGCGTCCGATCGTGATGCCGCTGTCTAACCCGACGTCACGCGTGGAAGCCACACCGCAGGACATTATCGCCTGGACCGAAGGTAACGCGCTGGTCGCCACTGGCAGCCCGTTTAATCCAGTGGTATGGAAAGATAAAATCTACCCTATCGCCCAGTGTAACAACGCCTTTATTTTCCCTGGCATCGGGCTGGGTGTTATTGCTTCCGGCGCGTCACGTATCACCGATGAGATGCTGATGTCAGCAAGTGAAACGCTTGCTCAGTATTCGCCGCTGGTGCTGAACGACGAAGGTCTGGTACTACCGGAACTGAAAGATATTCAGAAAGTCTCCCGCGCAATTGCGTTTGCGGTTGGCAAAATGGCGCAGCAGCAAGGCGTGGCGGTGAAAACGTCTGCTGAAGCTTTGCAACAAGCCATTGACGATAATTTCTGGCAAGCCGAATACCGCGACTACCGCCGTACCTCCATCTAAGCCTGCGCCCGGTAGTGAAGGCTACCGGGCTATTTCCCTCTCCCTTTTTCAGATCTCATCCATACTGGGTAGTGGCGAATAAATCTCATTTGCCTCACCTGCTATGCAGAACATCATTCGAAAAGGAGGAACTATGAAGGCTGCAGTTGTTACGAAGGATCATCATGTTGACGTTACGGATAAAACACTGCGCTCACTGAAACATGGCGAAGCCCTGCTGAAAATGGAGTGTTGTGGTGTATGTCATACCGATCTTCATGTTAAGAATGGCGATTTTGGTGACAAAACTGGGGTAATTCTGGGCCATGAAGGCATCGGTGTGGTGGCAGAAGTTGGCCCAGGTGTCACCTCATTAAAACCAGGCGATCGTGCCAGCGTGGCGTGGTTTTACGAAGGATGCGGTCATTGCGAATACTGTAACAGTGGTAACGAAACGCTCTGCCGTTCAGTTAAAAATGCCGGATACAGCGTTGATGGCGGGATGGCGGAAGAGTGCATCGTGGTCGCCGATTACGCGGTAAAAGTGCCAGATGGTCTGGACTCGGCGGCGGCCAGCAGCATTACCTGTGCGGGGGTCACCACCTACAAAGCCGTTAAACTGTCAAAAATTCGTCCCGGTCAGTGGATTGCTATCTACGGTCTTGGCGGTCTGGGTAACCTCGCCCTGCAATACGCGAAGAATGTCTTTAACGCCAAAGTGATCGCCATTGATGTCAATGATGAGCAGTTAAAACTGGCAACCGAAATGGGTGCAGATTTAGCGATTAACTCACGCACCGAAGACGCCGCCTAAATTGTGCAGGAGAAAACCGGTGGCGCTCACGCTGCGGTGGTAACAGCAGTAGCTAAAGCTGCGTTTAACTCGGCAGTTGATGCTGTCCGTGCAGGCGGTCGTGTTGTGGCTGTCGGTCTGCCGCCGGAGTCTATGAGCCTGGATATCCCACGTCTTGTGCTGGATGGCATTGAAGTGGTCGGTTCGCTGGTCGGCACGCGCCAGGATCTAACCGAAGCCTTCCAGTTTGCCGCCGAAGGCAAAGTGGTGCCGAAAGTCGCCCTGCGTCCGTTAGCGGACATCAACACCATCTTTACCGAGATGGAAGAAGGCAAAATCCGTGGCCGTATGGTGATTGATTTCCGTCACTAAGAGGTCTTTGCTGCGACTCCCATGTTCGGGTCGCAGCATCGCACACTCTCCAACATGAAATGGCTAAATGGATTATTGTTGCGTAGGAAGGAACAATAATGATAGTGTTCCCAGAGAAGGAACGCTACTGAGAGTAAAGACACTAATGAAAATGGCCAATCATCCCCGCCCGGGGGACATTATTCAGGAATCACTGGACGAACTTAATGTCAGCCTGCGCGAGTTTGCCAGAGCAATGGAAATTGCGCCCTCAACGGCAAGCCGATTGCTGACCGGAAAAGCAGCTTTGACGCCAGAAATGGCAATTAAACTTTCCGTGGTGATCGGCAGTTCGCCGCAAATGTGGCTGAATCTGCAAAACGCCTGGAGTCTGGCAGAGGCTGAAAAAACGGTGGATGTGTCGCGACTGCGCCGTCTGGTTACGCAATAAAAAAATGGCGCTTCTTAAAGCGCCATTTTCAGCTTAAAGTTCAAAAGAGATTATATCCCTTCTTCACTCTCTTTTTTCGCTTCTGCCTTCTCGATTTCACGATACCAGCGCGGATGGTGTTTCTTCGCCCAGCGACGGCTTACCTTCCCTTCGATCATCCCTTTAATCGATCCTTTCACCCAGAATGCCATATACATATGGATCAGGATGGCGTGGATCAGGATGATACCGGCAGCCGCGTGGATCAGCAGGCTGTAGCGAACAACCTGCATCGGGAAGTACTGCGCAAAGTACGGACGCCAGATAATAACCCCGGTCACCAACAGCACGAAAATCATGCTCATGATCGACCAGAACATCATCTTTTGCCCGGCGTTGTACTTACCAACATCCGCCACTTTGTGCTCATTGCCTTTTAATACTTCGACAATGTTCAATAGCCACGGAATATCTTTCTTATCCGGGATGTTGTGATGCACAAAACGCACAAACATAAACATCAGCGCGACGAAAATCGCAATGCCGAAGAACGGGTGCAAAATGCGTCCCATCTGCGGCGTACCGAAGGTTTGCGTCAGCCATTGCAGCGTCGGGAAGAAGAACGAAATCCCGGACAGCGCCACCAGGAAGAAGCAAATCACCACGGTCCAGTGACAGGCGCGATCAATAAATTTGGTGCGCACAATCATTTTCGACTTACTCATGATGATCCTCCTCGTCATCGTCCACTTCCTTATTCGGGCCAATACCGATGTAGTGGAAAATCAACCCGGCAAAAGTGGCAATAAAGCCAGCCGCTGCCAGCGGTTTCAACGCGCCTTTCCACAGGCTTACCGAGGTGTCGATCTTCGGATCTTTCGGCAGACCGTGATACAGCTCCGGCTGATCGGCGTGATGCAGCACGTACATAACGTGCGTACCACCGACCCCTTCCGGGTTGTAGACGCCAGCATGTTCGTAACCACGCGCTTTCAGTTTCGCCACGCGCTGTTCCGCCAGCTCCAGCATCTCCTTCTTGGTGCCGAAGTGGATAGCCCCGGTCGGACAGGTTTTCACACAAGCCGGTTCCTGGCCGACGCTGACGCGATCGACGCAGAGCGTGCATTTATATACCCGGTTATCCTCTTTGTTGAGGCGCGGAATATTAAACGGACACCCGGCAATGCAGTAACCACAGCCGATGCAGTTTTCCGACTGGAAATCGACAATCCCGTTAGCGTACTGAATGATTGCACCAGCAGACGGGCACGCCTTCAGGCAGCCAGGATCTTCACAGTGCATACAGCCGTCTTTACGGATCAGCCACTCCAGCTTGCCGTTCTGTTCGGTTTCGCTAAAGCGCATCACCGTCCAGGACTTGGCGCTCAGATCGGCGGGGTTATCGTAAACCCCGACGCAGTGCCCCACTTCATCACGGATGTCGTTCCACTCCGAACACGCCACCTGACAGGCTTTACAGCCGATACAGGTGGAAACGTCGATAAGTTTTGCGACTTCTGCTTTGTAATCACGCACCTGAGAAGGCGGCGTGATGGAGTTAGTTGCGGACCTTTTGATAATGTCCTGCGTTTCCATAGCCATCTGTTCGCCCCCTTACGCCTTCTCGATGTTGACTAAGAACGCTTTATATTCCGGCGTTTGCGAGTTTGCATCACCGACATTCGGCGTCAGAGTGTTAGCGATATAACCTTTACGCGCGACACCCTCAAAGCCCCAGTGGATTGGAATACCCACCGTTTCAACCTGCTGACCATTTACATTCAGCGGTTTCAGACGACGCGTTACCACAGCCACCGCGCGGATAAAGCCACGCTTGCTGGAGACAGTGACACGATCGCCATTATTAATGCCTTTCGCCGCCGCCAGCGTTTCGCTGATTTCCACAAACTGTTCCGGCTGAGCAATTGCGTTGAGCAATGCGTGCTTGGTCCAGGTGTGGAAGTGCTCGGTCAGACGATAGGTCGTACCCACATACGGGAACTGCTCTTTTTTACCCATCCGCAGCGCGTCTTGTTCATACAGACGAACAACCGGGTTAGACACCACGTTCGGATGCAGCGGGTTAGTGCCCAGCGGCGTTTCAATCGGCTCGTAGTGTTCCGGGAACGGACCTTCCGCCATTTTGTTGATGGCAAACAGGCGTCCCATCCCTTCCGGCTGCATGATAAACGGCCCGGTTGGCGTACCCGGTGCGGCATTGCCGAAGTCAGGAATATCGTTACCCGTCCACTTGCTGCCGTTCCACTGGATCAGCATCCGTTTCGGATCCCACGGTTTACCGTTGATATCCGCCGAAGCACGGTTGTACAGCACGCGACGGTTGAGCGGCCACGCCCAGGCCCATCCCAGCGTATTCCCCAGACCGGACGGGTCGGAGTTATCGCGGTTAGCCATCTGGTTGCCCTGCTCTGTCCAGCTACCGGTGTAGATCCAGCAAGAAGATGCGGTTGTACCGTCATCACGCAGATGCGCAAAGCTACTCAGCAACTGACCTTTCTTCGCAATAAGCACGCCATTAGCGTCATAGAGATCTTCCAGCGCGTAGCCGTTGTTCTCTTTAGCCACTTCGTCAGATTGCGGTTCGTGCGGCTGCTTGTAGTTCCAGCTCATCTTCATCAGCGGTTCTACGCCTTTACCACCTTCGGCCTGGTACAGCTCGCGCAGATGATGGTAGATACCCGCCAGAATTTCGCCGTCGTTACGCGCTTCGCCCGGCGCGTCCTGACCTTTCCAGTGCCACTGCAACCAGCGACCGGAGTTAGCGATAGAACCATCTTCTTCGGCAAAGCAGGTCGAAGGCAGACGGAATACTTCAGTCTGAATAGACGCCGGATCGACATCGTTCGACTCGCCGTGGTTCTGCCAGAAGGTAGAGGTTTCAGTCACCAGCGGATCGATAACCACCATGTACTTCAGCTTGCTCAGGCAGCTCACCACTTTGTTTTTGTCCGGGAAGGACGCAACCGGGTTAAAGCCCTGGCAGAAATAACCGGTGACTTTGCCTTCGTCCATCATGTTGAAATACTTGATGACGTCGTAGGTCTGGTCCCACTTCGGCAGCCAGTCATAGCCCCAGTTGTTCTCTTTCTGCGCGGCATCGCCATAGAAAGATTTCATCAGGCTAACGAAGAACTTCGGATAGTTGCTCCAGTAGTTCACCTGACCAGCCAGCGTCGCTTTCGGCGTGTTCGCTTCCAGATACGACTGCAAATCAACCTGTTTTTCTGACGGAAGCGTCAGATAACCTGGCAGGCTGGTAGAGAGCAGACCTAAGTCAGTCAGCCCCTGAATGTTGGAGTGACCACGCAATGCGTTCACGCCGCCACCGGCCATACCCATGTTACCGAGCAGCAACTGGATCATCGCCATAGTACGGATGTTCTGCGCACCCACGGTGTGCTGCGTCCAGCCCAGCGCGTACAGGAAGGTGGTTGTGCGATCCGGTGCGCTGGTGGAGGCCAGCACTTCACACACTTTCAGGAAGTCGGCTTTTGGCGTACCGCAGATGTTTTCAACGACGTCCGGCGTGTAGCGGGAAACGTGCGCTTTCAGCAGGTTCCACACACAGCGCGGATGAGTCAGTGTTTCATCGCGTTTTGCATAGCCGTTTTCATCGAACTGATAGTTCCAGGACGACTTATCATACTGGCGTTTTTCAGCGTCGTAGCCGCTGAACAGGCCGTCTTCGAAAGCAAAATCATCACGCACCAGCAGGCTGGCGTTGGTGTAATGTTTAACGTATTCGGCGTTGATTTTGTTGTTTTCGATCAGGTAGCGCAAAACGCCAGACAGGAACGTAATGTCCGTACCGGAACGAATAGGTGCGTAAATATCCGCCACAGAAGCGGTACGCGTAAAACGAGGATCGACAGCGATCAAGGTTGCATCGTTGTTGTTTTTCGCTTCCATCGCCCAGCGGAAACCGACGGGATGCGCTTCAGCAGCGTTACCGCCCATTACCATTACGACGTTAGCGTTTTTGATATCCACCCAGTGGTTGGTCATCGCACCGCGACCAAATGTTGGAGCAAGACTTGCTACCGTTGGTCCGTGTCAGACGCGCGCCTGGTTGTCTACCGCCAGCATCCCGAGGGAGCGGGCAAATTTCTGTGTCAGCATCCCGGTTTCGTTGCTGGCACCGGAGGCACACAGCATACCGGTAGAAAGCCAACGGTTTACCGTTACGCCCTGCTCGTTCTTTTCAATAAAGTTAGCGTCACGGTCAGCTTTCATCAGCTTTGCAATACGGGAGAATGCTTCTTCCCAGCTAATGCGCTGCCATTTGTCAGAACCTGGCGCACGATATTCCGGGTAGCGCAGACGGTTTTCGCTGTTGACGTAATCCAGCAAACCGGCCCCTTTTGGGCACAGCGCACCACGGCTTACCGGATGATCCGGGTCACCTTCAATGTGATAAATCGCTTCTCTGGCGTTTTTCGCGCCATCACCCAGGCTATACATCAATAGCCCGCAACCTACGGAACAGTATGTGCAGGTGTTACGGATCTCTTTAGCGCGTAATAATTTGTAGTTTCGCGCCTGAGCCAGTGCTTGCTTAGGGACAAAGCCCAATGCCGCTACCGTTGTTCCAGCCATACCGCCCGCGCAGATTTTAAAAAATTGTCTGCGACTGACGTCCATTGCTTTCCTCTTTTTTCAGGGGTATTACTGCGCGAGGAAACTAACAGTAAAATTCTGAATCTTTTTGCGCGAAATCAAAAAGAACACGTGTTTGCCACAAAATAATCCGCCTGCGCAAATTGACCTGCCTCAATAGCGGTAGAAAAACGCACCACTGCCTGACAGGCCAGTTAAAAAAATGCTATAAAATTCAGCTTAATTTTTAACGGCAAGAGAGACAAAACAGCGAGCATGACACGACAAAAAGCAACGCTCATAGGGCTAATAGCGATCGTCCTGTGGAGCACGATGGTAGGATTGATTCGCGGTGTCAGCGAGGGGCTCGGCCCGGTCGGCGGCGCAGCTGCTATCTATTCATTAAGCGGGCTGCTGTTAATCTTCACGGTTGGATTTCCGCGTATTCGGCAGATTCCGAAAGGCTATTTACTCGCCGGGAGTCTGTTATTCGTCAGCTATGAAATCTGTCTGGCGCTTTCCTTAGGGTATGCGGCGACCCGTCATCAGGCGATTGAAGTGGGTATGGTGAACTATCTGTGGCCCAGCCTGACAATTCTCTTTGCCATTCTGTTTAATGGTCAGAAAACCAACTGGCTGATTGTACCAGGATTATTATTAGCCCTGGTCGGCGTCTGCTGGGTGTTAGGCGGTGAGAATGGGTTACATTATGATGAAATCATCAATAATATCACCACCAGCCCATTGAGTTATTTCCTGGCGTTTATTGGTGCGTTTATCTGGGCAGCCTATTGCACAGTAACGAATAAATACGCACGCGGATTTAACGGAATTACCGTTTTTGTCCTACTAACGGGAGCAAGTCTGTGGGTTTACTATTTTCTTACGCAACAACCAGAAATGGTATTTAGCACGCCCGTCATGATTAAACTCATCTCTGCGGCATTTACCTTAGGATTTGCTTATGCTGCATGGAATGTCGGTATATTGCATGGCAATGTCACCATAATGGCGGTAGGCTCGTATTTTACGCCCGTACTTTCCTCAGCGCTTGCAGCCGTGCTGCTCAGCGCCCCGCTGTCGTTCTCATTCTGGCAAGGCGCGCTAATGGTCTGCGGCGGTTCCCTGCTCTGCTGGCTGGCGACACGTCGTGGTTAAAATAATCGCCGGGTCTACGGCCCGGCAGTTAATCAGATAAATTCCGACAATATTAAAAAATAAATTTCAAATACCAGTAATTCACCTTATATCTCATTTCGACTTCGATCACATATCGATAAATAATATTATTTCATCTATTTTTCTCATTGTTTTTAATCACCATTCTATTTTAAAAACAGTATGTCATTTATAAATGACGCCGTTTAAAATTCGTTTAGAAAATACGTTTAACGATAATTAAAAGGATTCTGTTAAATGAAATTAAAAATAGTTGCGGTGGTTGTAACTGGTTTGTTAGCTGCGAACGTAGCACACGCTGCCGAAGTCTATAACAAGGATGGTAATAAACTCGACCTTTATGGCAAGGTTACCGCTCTACGTTATTTTACTGATGATAAGCGTGACGATGGTGATAAAACTTATGCCCGTCTCGGCTTTAAAGGAGAAACGCAAATCAATGATCAAATGATTGGTTTTGGTCACTGGGAATATGATTTTAAAGGCTATAACGATGAAGCCAACGGCTCGCGCGGCAAGAATCTCTGATTGAGTTAAGTGCCCATCACAATATGATCACTGACCTTATATTACACAATCATCCCAGGATGAAAACAATCACTTTAAACGACAACCATATTGCACATTTAAACGCCAAAAACACTACAAAACTGGAATATTTAAACTTAAGCAATAACAATTTACTGCCAACCAATGACATTGATCAACTAATATCATCAAAACATCTTTGGCATGTATTAGTTAACGGCATCAACAATGATCCACTTGCACAAATGCAGTACTGGACTGCAGTAAGAAATATAATTGATGACACTAATGAAGTGACCATTGATTTATCAGGACTTAATTTAACCACTCAACCACCAGGGCTGCAAAACTTCACCTCTATCAATCTTGATAATAACCAACTCACACATTTTGATGCAACCAACTACGATAGACTCGTAAAGCTAAGTCTGAATAGTAATGCTCTTGAGTCTATAAATTTTCCTCAAGGCAGAAATGTAAGTATTACACATATATCTATGAATAATAATGCTCTCAGAAATATTGATATAGATAGGCTTTCATCAGTTACTTATTTTAGTGCGGCACATAATCAACTAGAGTTTGTGCAATTAGAATCTTGCGAATGGCTGCAATACCTGAATCTCAGCCATAATCAATTAACTGATATTGTTGCAGGTAATAAAAATGAACTCTTACTGCTGGATCTATCCCATAATAAACTAACAAGTTTACACAATGACTTATTTCCCAACTTGAATACGTTACTTATTAACAACAATTTGCTTTCTGAAATTAAAATATTCTATAGCAACTTCTGCAATGTTCAGACATTAAACGCTGCTAACAACCAGTTGAAATATATAAATCTTGATTTCCTGACTTATCTTCCATCTATCAAAAGTTTAAGACTGGACAATAATAAAATAACCCACATTAATACTAATAATACATCCGATATTGGAACTTTATTCCCCATAATAAAACAGAGCAAAAACTTAAATTTTTTAAATGTTTCTGGGAAGAACAATTGCCCTACTATGCAGCTCATGTTATTTAATTTTTTTTCCCCAGCACTTAAGCGGTAATGCTGCCAACTTACTGATTTAGTGTATGATGGTGATTTTAAGGTGCTTGCGTGGCTTCCATTTCCATCAGATGTCCTTCCTGCTCCGCTACTGAAGGCGTGGTGCGTAACGGCAAAAGCACTGCCGGACATCAGCGCTATCTCTGCTCTCATTGCCGTAAAACATGGCAACTACAGTTCACTTACACCGCCTCTCAGCCCGGTACGCACCAGAAA
>NZ_MECT01000465.1:0-405 GCF_001722145.1 Shigella sp. FC1544 | reverse complement strand
CAGATGTTCTATTTCCCGTTCATCTTCTTCGATCTTTTCTTCGGCGCGGGCCAGTGCAGAGCGCAGGAAGGCCTCCGTCTCTTCAACCAGACTCAGTTGCTGGTCTTTCTGACGGAGCTGGCATTCCAGTTCTGCAATGCGAATGAGGTATTTTTGATTCATGGCCGTTTTTATAATCCGGCCATGACATTTTTACAACATTGTCAGTGCGTTAAGGCGGGATGTTTTTGGCTGACGCCAGTCCAGCTTATCGAGGAGCATTGCCAGTTGCGAGCGGGTAATGGATACCTTGCCGTCACGCACAGCAGGCCAGATAAACTGGCCTTCCTCCAGGCGTCTGGTGAACAGGCACAGACCATCAGCATCAGCCCACAGGATTTTAATCATGTCACCCCGTCGGCCACG
>NZ_MECT01000464.1:0-408 GCF_001722145.1 Shigella sp. FC1544 | reverse complement strand
CCGCAGTCGTCACACTGATGATACGGATGTGCTTCTCCGTATACACCATGTTATCGGAGAGCTGCCCACGTATGGTTATCGTCGGGTATGGGCGCTGCTTCGCAGACAGGCAGAACTTGATGGTATGCCTGCGATCAATGCCAAACGTGTTTACCGGATCATGCGCCAGAATGCGCTGTTGCTTGAGCGAAAACCTGCTGTACCGCCATCGAAACGGGCACATACAGGCAGAGTGGCCGTGAAAGAAAGCAATCAGCGATGGTGCTCTGACGGGTTCGAGTTCTGCTGTGATAACGGAGAGAGACTGCGTGTCACGTTCGCGCTGGACTGCTGTGAGCGTGAGGCACTGCACTGGGCGGTGACTACCGGCGGCTTCAACAGTGAAACAGTACAGGACGTCATGCTGGG
>NZ_MECT01000463.1:0-413 GCF_001722145.1 Shigella sp. FC1544 | reverse complement strand
GGGCCGAATAGCAATGTCTGTCGCACAACAACCACAATGTCACAAATAAAAAATGAGAATAACCAGTTCCCTGAAGGCGACGTAGCCCGGTACAAGAGTAACCCACGTTAGCGCTTGGCGACGGCGGAACAAAGCTGATTCGCGACGTAAGAAAGTGGCAGGCTCATATGACGGACCTCTGTAATGCGGTATCCAACCCGCGAATATCAGCGTGATTCACCGTCGGATTTACTGCTACGTCGCCCTCAGGGAATTAAACCTAAAAAGAAAATCGTCAAAATTAGAGATTCCGGTTTGACACGGAAAGTCATATCAGCGTCAACGGAGCACCGTATTGACGCTTATTTATTGGTGAGTGCTACGTTCCATGGCAGGAGTTCGTCAACACGGTTGGAAGGCCATTCCGGCAGTAC
>NZ_MECT01000462.1:0-414 GCF_001722145.1 Shigella sp. FC1544 | reverse complement strand
GGGATACAGGGAGATAAAACAGACGATGCAACTGAGCAGGCTGACGCTGAGAAGTAAAAAGCCGGAGCTTGTGGAGCAAGAGCTGTGGGGTGTCTTACTGGCTTATAATCTGGTGAGATATCAGATGATTAAAATGGCGGAACATCTGAAAGGTTACTGGCCGAATCAACTGAGTTTCTCAGAATCATGCGGAATGGTGATGAGAATGCTGATGACATTGCAGGGCGCTTCACCGGGACGTATACCGGAGCTGATGCGCGATCTTGCAAGTATGGGACAACTTGTGAAATTACAGACGAGAAGGGGAAGGGCCTTCCGAGAGTGGTAAAGGAGAGGCCCTGGAAATACCCCACAGCCCCGAAAAAGAGCCAGTCAGTTGCTTAACTGACTGGCATTACACATCCCGGAGAAGTT
>NZ_MECT01000461.1:0-414 GCF_001722145.1 Shigella sp. FC1544 | reverse complement strand
GTGCGCTGGGTTATCGCTCGCCACGGGAATATCTGCGGCAGCGGGCTTGTAATGGGTTAAGTGATAACAGATGTCTGGAAATATAGGGGCAAATCCATAAAGCCAAAACATCGTCGGCCTTAACAGCGACTGAAAGAGCGGTTTTATCTGGTAGAGCGTCATTTATCATTCCGTGATATTCAGTTTGCTCTATGGTGCATCAATTGTGATGGCGGAGATATCACAACGCGGAGCATCAACGTAAATTCGGAATATATCAAGATGTGGTGGATGGTTTTCCTACACATCTGTTTGATTACCGACTGGATGTCAGTGAGGGTAATGCTGCCAACTTACTGATTTAGTGTATGATGGTGATTTTAAGGTGCTTGCGTGGCTTCCATTTCCATCAGATGTCCTTCCTGCTCCGCTACT
>NZ_MECT01000460.1:0-420 GCF_001722145.1 Shigella sp. FC1544 | reverse complement strand
CTGCGTGATGAGCGTCAGGGCAAAACACCAAAAGCCTCTCCGATAACACCAGAACAAATCGAAATACGTAAGCTGAGGAAAAAGCTACAACGCATTGAATGGAGAATGAAATATTAAAAAAGGCTACCGCGCTCTTGATGTCAGACTCCCTGAACTGTTCTCGATAATCGGGAAACTCAGAGCGCATTATCCTGTGGTCACACTCTGCCAAGTGTTCGGGGTTCATCGCAGCAGCTACAGATACTGGAAAAACCGTCCTGAAAAACCAGACGGCAGACGGGCTGTATTACGCAGTCAGGTACTTGAGCTACATGGCATCAGCCATGGTTCGGCCGGAGCAAGAAGCATCGCCACAATGGCAACCCGGAGAGGCTACCAGATGGGACGCTGGCTTGCTGGCAGGCTCATGAAAGAGCTGGG
>NZ_MECT01000459.1:0-420 GCF_001722145.1 Shigella sp. FC1544 | reverse complement strand
CCCAGCTCTTTCATGAGCCTGCCAGCAAGCCAGCGTCCCATCTGGTAGCCTCTCCGGGTTGCCATTGTGGCGATGCTTCTTGCTCCGGCCGAACCATGGCTGATGCCATGTAGCTCAAGTACCTGACTGCGTAATACAGCCCGTCTGCCGTCTGGTTTTTCAGGACGGTTTTTCCAGTATCTGTAGCTGCTGCGATGAACCCCGAACACTTGGCAGAGTGTGACCACAGGATAATGCGCTCTGAGTTTCCCGATTATCGAGAACTGTTCAGGGAGTCTGACATCAAGAGCGCGGTAGCCTTTTTTAATATTTCATTCTCCATTCAATGCGTTGTAGCTTTTTCCTCAGCTTACGTATTTCGATTTGTTCTGGTGTTATCGGAGAGGCTTTTGGTGTTTTGCCCTGACGCTCATCACGCAG
>NZ_MECT01000458.1:0-421 GCF_001722145.1 Shigella sp. FC1544 | reverse complement strand
CCAGGGGCTTATACCGTCGTGCTGCAACGGTGTGGATGGCGGCATTCCGTGAAAGCCACTCCCAGCCAGAACGAAACAATTTTCTGGCGCGTCGTGAGCGGTGCTTACGGAAAAGCAGCAAGCGCGCTGTATCGGGTGATGAGTGGTATCTGTCAGGGAATTACGTGGGGGCTTAATGAGTAATAAATATTGCCAGGCGCTGGTGGAGTTGCGAAACAAACCAGCCCATGAACTGAAGGAAGTGGGCGATCAGTGGCGCACACCGGACAACATTTTCTGGGGAATTAACACCCTGTTTGGCCCGTTTGTTCTGGATCTGTTTACTGACGGTGATAACGCCAAATGTGCCGCGTATTACACGGCGGAAGACAACGCGCTGGCGCATGACTGGTCAGAACGTCTTGCGGAGCTTAAAGGTGCT
>NZ_MECT01000457.1:0-421 GCF_001722145.1 Shigella sp. FC1544 | reverse complement strand
CCAGGGGCTTATACCGTCGTGCTGCAACGGTGTGGATGGCGGCATTCCGTGAAAGCCACTCCCAGCCAGAACGAAACAATTTTCTGGCGCGTCGTGAGCAGTGTTTACGGAAAAGCAGTAAGCGCGCTGTATCGGGTGATGAGTGGTATCTGTCAGGGAATTACGTGGGGGCTTAATGAGTAATAAATATTGCCAGGCGCTGGTGGAACTGCGGAACAAACCAGCCCATGAACTGAAGGAAGTGGGCGATCAGTGGCGCACGCCGGACAACATTTTCTGGGGAATTAACACCCTGTTTGGTCCGTTTGTTCTGGATCTGTTCACTGACGGTGATAACGCCAAATGTGCCGCGTATTACACGGCGGAAGACAACGCGCTGGCGCATGACTGGTCAGAACGTCTTGCGGAGCTTAAAGGTGCT
>NZ_MECT01000456.1:0-422 GCF_001722145.1 Shigella sp. FC1544 | reverse complement strand
TGTATGCGCGAGGTTACCGACTGCGGCCTGAGTTTTTTAAGTGACGTAAAACCGTGTTGAGGCCAACGCCCATAATGCGTGCACTGGCGCGACATCCGACGCCATTCATGGCCATATCAATGATTTTCTGGTGCGTACCGGGCTGAGAGGCGGTGTTAGTGAACTGTAGTTGCCATGTTTTACGGCAATGAGAGCAGAGATAGCGCTGATGTCCGACAGTGCTTTTGCCGTTACGCACCACGCCTTCAGTAGCGGAGCAGGAAGGACATCTGATGAAAATGGAAGCCACGCAAGCACCTTAAAATCACCATCATACACTAAATGTAAGCGTGCAGCAAGAACCGTATTGACGGGGATGTGTTATTCAGTCGGCAGTGCTACGCGCCAGGGGAGCAGTTCGCCGACCCGGTTTATCGGCCAGT
>NZ_MECT01000455.1:0-24420 GCF_001722145.1 Shigella sp. FC1544 | reverse complement strand
CTGTATGAATCCCGCCTGAAGGGAAAGCTGCACGTAATCAGCAAGCGATATACGCAGCGAATTGAGCGGCATAACCTGAATCTGAGGCAGCACCTGGCACGGCTGGGACGGAAGTCGCTGTCGTTCTCAAAATCGGTGGAGCTGCATGACAAAGTCATCGGGCATTATCTGAACATAAAACACTATCAATAAGTTGGAGTCATTACCTACTCAGCCTTCTTTTTTTTTTCACCGTAGTAGAGTGATACAGGAGTCAACAATGGAAATGACCAACGCGCAACGTCTTATTTTGTCTAATCAGTACAAGATGATGACTATGCTCGATCCGGCAAATGCTGAACGTTACCGTCGCCTGCAAACAATTATTGAGCGTGGTTACGGATTACAGATGCGTGAATTGGATCGCGAGTTTGGCGAGCTGAAAGAAGAAACCTGCCGCACTATCATCGACATTATGGAGATGTATCATGCGTTGCATGTTTCCTGGTCTAATTTGCAGGACCAGCAATCCATCGATGAACGTCGTGTCACCTTCCTCGGCTTTGACGCCGCCACTGAAGCACGTTACCTCGGTTATGTCCGCTTTATGGTTAATGTGGAAGGGCGCTATACCCATTTTGACGCTGGGACTCATGGTTTTAACGCCCAGACGCCAATGTGGGAAAAATATCAGCGCATGCTTAATGTGTGGCATGCCTGCCCGCGTCAGTACCATTTGAGCGCCAACGAAATTAATCAAATTATCAACGCCTGAGGAGGCCCGCGTGCGGTGCAAAGGTTTTCTGTTTGATCTTGATGGAACGCTGGTGGATTCCCTGCCTGCGGTAGAACGGGCGTGGAGCAACTGGGCCAGACGTCATGGGTTAGCGCCGGAAGAGGTGCTGGCTTTCATTCACGGTAAACAGGCGATCACCTCTTTGCGCCATTTTATGGCGGGCAAATCCGAGGCTGATATTGCCGCCGAGTTTACGCGTCTGGAGCACATCGAGGCCACGGAAACCGAAGGTATTACTGCGCTTCCGGGGGCAATCGCCTTACTCAATCATTTGAATAAAGCAGGTATTCCGTGGGCCATTGTGACTTCTGGCTCCATGCCGGTAGCGCGAGCGCGCCATAAAATAGCTGGGCTTCCCGCACCAGAGGTGTTTGTAACCGCTGAGCGAGTGAAGCGCGGAAAACCAGAACCTGATGCGTATCTGTTAGGTGCGCAGCTGCTGGGGCTTGCGCCGCAGGAGTGTGTGGTGGCGGAAGATGCTCCCGCTGGCGTGCTTTCTGGCCTGGCGGCGGGTTGCCATGTCATTGCGGTTAACGCTCCGGCAGATACCCCGCGCCTGAATGAGGTCGATTTGGTCCTCCACAGTCTGGAGCAAATTACTGTGACCAAACAGCTAAATGGCGATGTTATTATTCAGTGAAACACCTGATCATGATTTAGCCCCGTCTCGTCGGGGCTTTTTTATGGCAGAATCAAGTCATCCCCCTCAATTAACAAGGATAAGTTGTGAACGGTGAATTGATTTGGGTTCTTTCATTACTGGCCGTTGCCATCGTCTTGTTTGCGACGGGCAGAGTGCGTATGGATGCGGTCGCTTTGTTTGTTATTGTCGCGTTTGCATTAAGCGGAACGCTGACGGTCCCCGAAGTATTTTCCGGCTTTTCTGATCCTAACGTTGTCCTGATTGCCGCCTTGTTTATTATTGGCGATGGTTTGGTCCGTACCGGTGTTGCCACCGTAATGGGAACATGGCTGGTCAAAGTGGCGGGCAACAGTGAAATCAAAATGTTGGTTTTGTTGATGCTGACCGTCGCGGGGCTTGGCGCGTTTATGAGTTCAACCGGCGTTGTCGCTATCTTTATTCCCGTGGTGTTAAGCGTTGCCATGCGTATGCAAACTTCGCCGTCACGTCTGATGATGCCGTTAAGTTTTGCCGGGCTGATTAGCGGCATGATGACGCTGGTGGCGACGCCGCCGAACCTGGTAGTCAACAGTGAATTGCTGCGTGAAGGCTATCACGGCTTCAGTTTCTTTAGCGTAACACCTGTTGGCCTGGTCGTGCTGGTGCTGGGTATTTTGTATATGTTAGTGATGCGTTTCATGCTGAAAGGGGATACCCAGACCCCGCAGCGCGAAGGCTGGACGCGTCGAACCTTTCGCGATCTTATCCGTGAATATCGACTGACCGGGCGTGCGCGACGTCTGGCTATTCGCCCCGGATCGCCAATGATTGGTCAACGGCTGGATGATCTCAAATTACGTGAGCGTTATGGCGCTAACGTCATCGGTGTTGAACGCTGGCGGCGTTTTCGTCGCGTTATCGTGAACGTTAATGGGGTTTCTGAATTTCGCGCGCGTGACGTTTTGCTTATTGATATGTCTGCGGCTGATGTCGATCTCCGGCAATTTTGTAGTGAGCAATTGCTGGAGCCGATGGTACTGCGCGGCGAGTATTTTTCTGACCAGGCCCTTGATGTGGGCATGGCAGAGATTTCATTAATTCCTGAGTCAGAACTGATTGGTAAATCGGTGCGCGAAATTGGTTTTCGTACCCGCTACGGACTGAATGTGGTGGGGCTAAAGCGCAATGGCGTGGCGCTGGAAGGTTCGCTGGCGGATGAGCCTCTGCTGCTGGGCGATATCATCCTGGTTGTGGGTAACTGGAAACTGATCGGTATGCTGGCCAAACAGGGCCGCGACTTCGTAGCGCTGAACTTACCGGAAGAGGTGAGTGAAGCATCGCCCGCGCACAGCCAGGCACCCCATGCCATTTTCTGTCTGGTGCTAATGGTGGCGTTAATGCTGACAGATGAAATTCCTAATCCTGTTGCCGCTATCATCGCCTGCCTGCTGATGGGGAAATTCCGCTGTATAGATGCTGAAAGCGCCTATAAATCCATTCACTGGCCGAGCATTATTTTGATCGTTGGGATGATGCCGTTTGCTGTGGCATTACAGAAAACGGGAGGTGTCGCGCTGGCGGTGAAAGGGCTGATGGACATTGGCGGTGGTTACGGGCCACATATGATGCTGGGGTGTTTGTTTGTCTTGTCGGCGGTTATTGGGCTATTTATCTCTAATACCGCGACGGCGGTGTTGATGGCTCCGATTGCGCTGGCTGCTGCCAAAACGATGGGGGTGTCGCCTTATCCATTCGCGATGGTCGTGGCGATGGCAGCATCCGCCGCCTTTATGACACCGGTTTCTTCACCTGTTAACACACTGGTTTTAGGTCCGGGAAATTACAGCTTCAGTGACTTTGTGAAGTTGGGGGTACCGTTCACCATTATCGTGATGGCGGTTTGTGTGGTGATGATCCCGATGCTGTTTCCGTTTTGACAAGAGCCTGATGTCGCATCCGGCGCTTATTGCCTGATGCGACGCAGACTCCGGCTGCTTACAGCGGTGAATCCTGGCTAATCTCATCGAGCGAAAGATGGAAGCTGGGAACAAATACTTCCATGAAGTAGTCCATCTCCTGGCTGCGACGCGCTTCAAGCGTCGCTTCCAGTCGCGTTTTTGCCAGCAAGAATTCATTATTTCCGGCCGCGAGTTCTTCCAGACATTTCAGATATGCACACAGTGCATCTGCCTGTTTCACCAGCGATTTTTCTTCATCGCTATATGCATGCTCGTCAATTAACGGCGCAAAGATATCCCGCAGCTCTTCCGGAACCATATCGACCAGTTTTTGCTGAGCGATTTTTTCAATAGCCTTGTACTCCTGAGCGATTTGCGAATTGAAGTATTTCACCGGAGTAGGGAGATCGCCGGTGAGCACTTCTGAGGCATCGTGGTACATCGCCAGTAAAGCGATACGTTCGGCGTTGACATTACCGCCAAATTTTCGATTTTTGATAGCTGCCAGCGCATGGGCGACCATCGCTACCTGCAAACTGTGTTCGGACACATTTTCCGTCAGCACGTTGCGCATTAGCGGCCAGCGGTTAATGAGTTTCAGGCGGGAGAGATGGGCAAAAAAATGGCTCTGTTTCATAGTGACCTTACGTATGATGACATCATCAGGTCATTGTGGCGGGATAACGCTGCCGGATGCAATCTCCGGCAGTGAAATTAAGATTACAGCTGATGATAACCAGAAAGGAAACGCGCGAACTTGCTCAAAGACAGCTCGATATCATCGACACGCGGTAGCGTGACAATGCGGAAGTGATCCGGCCACGGCCAGTTGAATGCCGTCCCTTGCACCAACAGAACTTTTTCCTGCAACAGGAAATCCAGCACCATTTTCTGATCGTCGTGAATGTTAAAGCGTTTGGCGTCGATTTTCGGGAACATATACAGCGCACCACGAGGTTTCACGCAGGAAACGCCCGGAATATCGTTGATCAGTTCCCACGCGCGGTTACGCTGCTCATAAAGACGACCGCCAGGGGTAATAAATTCACTGATGCTCTGATAACCACCCAGCGCGGTCTGAATGGCGTGTTGCGCAGGAACGTTAGCACACAGGCGCATTGAAGCCAGCATTTCCAGACCTTCGATGTAGCCTTTGGCGTGTTTTTTCGGCCCGTTCAACACCATCCACCCCTGACGGAAGCCTGCAACGCGGTACGTTTTCGACAGTCCGTTAAAGGTAATGGTCAGCAGGTCAGGTGCCAGCGGCGCAATTGAGTGATGCTCAGCGTCGTCGTAAAGAATTTTGTCATAAATTTCATCGGCGAAGATAATGAGATTATGCTGACGTGCAATCTCCACAATCTCCATTAAAAGCTCTTTGGAATATACCGCGCCGGTTGGGTTATTTGGGTTGATAATAACGATCCCACGCGTACGAGGCGTAATTTTAGCTCGAATATCATCGAGGTCCGGGAACCAGTCAGAGGATTCATCGCAAAGATAATGCACCGCTTTACCGCTGGAAAGCGAAACCGCCGCGGTCCATAGTGGGTAATCTGGTGCAGGAACCAACATTTCGTCCCCGCTGTTCAGCAATGCCTGCATTGCCTGAACGATAAGCTCCGATACACCATTGCCGATGTAAATATCTTCCACGGTAACATCACGCATGCCACGAGCCTGGTAGTGCTGCATGATGGCTTTACGCGCGGAGTAAAGACCTTTGGAATCGCAATACCCTTGAGCGGTAGGCAGGTTGCGTATCACGTCAACGAGGATTTCATCTGGCGCGTCAAAACCGAACGGGGCTGGGTTGCCGATGTTCAGTTTCAGTACCTTGTTACCTTCTTCTTCCAGGCGTTTTGCTTCTTTCAGCACCGGACCACGGATGTCATAACAGACATTCTCTAATTTGCTGGATTTTTCAATGGGGGACATGAATCTTGACCTTTTTTGCTGTTATCGCCACTCCCTGCCGTGGAAGTCAGCTTAGAACAATGTACTCCCCCAGGACGGTGTTTTGAAGGTCTGCAGAATAAGATTTTGCCAGAGGGGAAGGCTCGATTGTGCTGTTAATAACTTAATAATGACAAAATAATGAGGTGTATATGCTTTACATGCAATGTTATATAGTGAATTATTCTGATTCTTAATTGTAAGTCTGGTTTTTTTATCTGTAAGATAATTGTGTGAAAATGCCTCATTTAAGAATTCACTAATGAAACGCGATGATGATATTTCCGCATTACGGAGAGTTTAACAGCGTGATGATTTCCGAGGTGTCGTAATGGGGGCAAGGTGTGAAACTATTGTTAAGCGGAATTAATGAATGAGGATGATGCTAATTAATTATTATTTAATATTCAAAAAGGTTTTGATGTGCTTATTAATAATAGAAGATTACTTTGCCTAACATAACATAACTTTGCATCAGATGATTCGCAATGGCCCTTATAAATAAAAGGTTTTTGGGGTAAAATGCTCGCATAAATGACGGATCCCTGCTCTTGATGCCGCCTCACCATTGCTGTTTGTACGTGTTCGCGTATGACCAGCGATGCTGCACGAGAGTGGAACAAGGACTCACATTTACATTTATACAAACACGCGCATGTCATAAATAGAAAAGAGTGAGTAACTTAATAGATATGCGATCCCTGAAGATATATTCTGTGATCTACTTCAGGCATTATAACGGAACAATGTGAGTCGCTTTTTTAGTGCAACTCATATGCATTTTTACTTTCGTCCGGGTTCCGGATGAAACTGCCAGGGAGGCACATTACAAATGGAATTGCTTGTTTGTGTGTGCACAGCATTAACCAGCTCAGTATGAGCCGCCAGTAAGTGATAATATATGATAAGTGCAAATCGTCCGATAATTAACCTCGACCTCGATCTGCTGAGAACATTTGTTGCTGTTGCCGATCTGAACACTTTTGCTGCCGCAGCTGCCGCTGTGTGTCGTACTCAGTCCGCCGTAAGTCAGCAAATGCAGCGTCTGGAACAACTCGTTGGGAAAGAACTGTTCGCTCGTCACGGTCGCAACAAACTGTTAACTGAACATGGCATTCAACTTCTTGGTTACGCCAGGAAAATCCTGCGTTTTAATGATGAGGCCTGCTCATCATTAATGTTCAGTAATCTTCAGGGCGTGTTAACTATCGGTGCTTCAGATGAATCTGCCGATACGATCTTACCTTTCCTGTTAAATCGCGTGAGTTCGGTTTATCCGAAATTAGCGCTGGATGTCCGCGTTAAACGTAATGCCTATATGGCAGAAATGCTGGAATCCCAGGAAGTGGATTTGATGGTAACCACCCATCGTCCTTCAGCGTTTAAGGCATTGAACCTGCGTACCTCGCCAACACACTGGTACTGCGCAGCGGAATACGTATTGCAAAAAGGCGAGCCGATCCCTCTTGTATTGCTGGATGATCCAAGTCCGTTTCGCGATATGGTGCTGGCAACGCTTAATAAAGCAGATATTCCATGGCGACTGGCTTATGTCGCCTCGACGCTTCCGGCCGTTCGTGCGGCAGTGAAAGCCGGTCTTGGCGTGACGGCAAGGCCGGTTGAGATGATGAGCCCGGACCTGCGTGTGCTGAGTGGAGTAGATGGCTTACCGCCGCTACCTGATACCGAATATTTGCTGTGCTATGACCCGTCCAGTAATAATGAGCTGGCCCAGGTGATCTATCAGGCGATGGAGAGCTACCATAATCCGTGGCAATACAGCCCAATGTCTGCTCCGGAAGGGGATGATTCATTGTTGATTGAAAGGGATATCGAGTAATCGACGGACGATAGATAATTCCTGAGACAATAGTGTAAAAAACGAGCCGCTGGGGGTGTTTTAAACCCCAGCGGCTTTTTTTTAGTAAAAATCCTTCCTCGCATAGTGCAGAACGTACAAAACTGTTCATTTTTCAATCACCAGAGATTCACGTCCCGAACGCACAAATAATCGCCTGAAAAAATCACCTGCTACAATGATGTTAAAAAATACGTAAATTTGTTGCTGCGTTTTTGTTATGGAATGACAAAAGCGTGTCACAGATCAAGAAAATACTCTCTTTTGGGGGGAGGAATCGACACAAATTCCTGTCAAAATAGACCCGTATTTTTTCCATTGCTTCACAACGGACACGATTCAACAACATCTAATTATCCTGGAGTCGTCAAGGATCTGGGGTGAAAGGGCATTAAATGCTAATGGTGTTGATATTATGTAAACTAATGTGAAGAAACTTTTGTTAAAGTTGACAAAAGGTTATAGAAAGGAGTAAAAGACCACATCAATTAGCTGTATAAAAGAATTTCTACAGTGATTGTAAGGTTTTTTTTATTCCTCCCCATGAATCGATGTGGCGTCCATCTGCCGTGAAGAGCAGTGAATCTGGCGCTACTTTTGATGAGTAAGCAATGAGTATGTCAACAACCACTGAAGTCATCGCTCATCACTGGGCATTCGCTATCTTTCTTATCGTTGCCATTGGCCTGTGTTGCCTAATGCTGGTAGGCGGTTGGTTTTTAGGCGGTCGCGCACGCGCGAGGTCGAAAAACGTGCCGTTTGAATCCGGTATCGACTCGGTCGGCTCCGCCCGCTTACGCCTGTCCGCCAAGTTTTATCTGGTGGCCATGTTCTTCGTTATCTTCGACGTTGAAGCGCTGTATCTGTTCGCATGGTCAACCTCTATCCGCGAAAGCGGCTGGGTAGGCTTTGTGGAAGCTGCAATTTTTATTTTTGTGTTACTGGCAGGTCTGGTTTATCTGGTGCGTATTGGCGCGCTGGACTGGACGCCCGCGCGTTCACGCCGCGAGCGTATGAACCCGGAAACGAACAGTATCGCTAATCGTCAACGCTAACCGCGAGGCATTAAGATGGATTATACGCTCACCCGCATAGATCCCAACGGTGAGAACGACCGTTACCCCCTGCAAAAGCAGGAGATCGTAACCGACCCTCTGGAGCAAGAAGTTAACAAAAACGTGTTTATGGGCAAGCTCAATGACATGGTTAACTGGGGTCGTAAAAACTCAATTTGGCCGTATAACTTCGGTCTTTCCTGCTGTTACGTTGAGATGGTGACTTCGTTTACCGCGGTGCATGACGTGGCGCGTTTTGGCGCAGAAGTATTGCGTGCTTCGCCGCGTCAGGCTGACCTGATGGTGGTTGCAGGAACCTGCTTTACCAAAATGGCACCGGTTATTCAGCGTCTGTATGACCAGATGCTGGAACCAAAATGGGTTATCTCAATGGGTGCCTGTGCCAACTCTGGTGGTATGTACGATATTTATTCCGTTGTGCAGGGCGTCGATAAATTCATCCCGGTTGATGTGTATATCCCGGGCTGCCCGCCGCGTCCTGAAGCGTACATGCAGGCACTGATGCTGTTGCAGGAATCTATCGGCAAAGAACGTCGTCCGCTCTCTTGGGTGGTTGGCGATCAGGGCGTTTATCGCGCCAATATGCAATCAGAGCGCGAACGCAAGCGCGGTGAACGCATTGCCGTAACCAACCTGCGTACACCTGACGAGATTTAATTTGCGCCTGTCGGCAAAGGGATTTTTCTTCGCTTATTCCTAAATCTATTTCGCGAAGCTTACTGCGCCGACAGTCACCACGGACCATTTGCAATGGTGAACAATATGACCGACTTAACCGCGCAAGAACCCGCCTGGCAGACCCGCGATCATCTTGATGATCCGGTAATTGGCGAACTGCGCAACCGTTTTGGGCCGGATGCCTTTACTGTTCAGGCGACTCGCACCGGGGTTCCCGTTGTGTGGATCAAGCGTGAACAATTACTGGAAGTTGGCGATTTCTTAAAGAAACTGCCGAAACCTTACGTCATGCTGTTTGACTTACACGGCATGGACGAACGTCTGCGCACACACCGCGAAGGG
Source organism: Shigella sp. FC1544 (assembly GCF_001722145.1). Taxonomy (NCBI): domain Bacteria; kingdom Pseudomonadati; phylum Pseudomonadota; class Gammaproteobacteria; order Enterobacterales; family Enterobacteriaceae; genus Shigella; species Shigella sp. FC1544. The sequence continues at coordinate 15,155 of NZ_MECT01000455.1, read as the reverse complement.
TTACCTGCCGCGGATTTTTCCGTTTTCTACCATCTGATTTCTATCGATCGTAACCGCGACATCATGCTGAAGGTGGCGCTGGCAGAAAACGACCTGCACGTACCGACCTTCACCAAACTGTTCCCGAACGCTAACTGGTATGAGCGTGAAACCTGGGATCTGTTTGGCATTACTTTCGACGGTCACCCGAACCTGCGCCGCATCATGATGCCGCAAACCTGGAAAGGTCACCCGCTGCGTAAAGATTACCCGGCGCGCGCTACCGAATTCTCGCCGTTTGAGCTGACCAAAGCCAAACAGGATCTGGAGATGGAAGCCCTGACCTTCAAACCGGAAGAGTGGGGGATGAAGCGCGGCACCGAAAACGAGGACTTCATGTTCCTCAACCTCGGTCCGAACCACCCGTCGGCGCACGGGGCTTTCCGTATCGTTTTACAACTCGACGGCGAAGAGATTGTCGACTGCGTACCAGACATCGGCTACCACCACCGTGGTGCGGAGAAAATGGGCGAGCGCCAGTCCTGGCACAGCTACATTCCGTATACCGACCGTATTGAATACCTCGGCGGCTGCGTTAACGAAATGCCTTACGTGCTGGCGGTAGAGAAACTGGCCGGGATCACCGTGCCGGATCGCGTTAACGTCATTCGCGTTATGCTCTCCGAACTGTTCCGTATCAACAGCCACCTGCTGTACATCTCGACCTTTATTCAGGACGTCGGCGCAATGACGCCCGTGTTCTTCGCCTTTACCGATCGTCAGAAAATTTACGATCTGGTGGAAGCGATCACGGGTTTCCGTATGCACCCGGCGTGGTTCCGTATTGGCGGCGTAGCGCACGACCTGCCGCGCGGCTGGGATCGCCTGCTGCGTGAGTTCCTCGACTGGATGCCGAAACGTCTGGCGTCTTACGAGAAAGCGGCGCTGCAAAATACCATTCTGAAAGGTCGTTCCCAGGGCGTTGCCGCCTATGGCGCGAAAGAGGCGCTGGAGTGGGGCACCACTGGCGCGGGCCTGCGTGCTACCGGGATCGACTTCGACGTGCGTAAGGCGCGTCCTTATTCTGGCTATGAAAACTTCGACTTTGAAATCCCGGTTGGTGGTGGTGTTTCTGACTGCTACACCCGCGTAATGCTGAAAGTGGAAGAGCTACGCCAGAGTCTGCGCATTCTTGAGCAGTGCCTCAACAACATGCCGGAAGGCCCGTTCAAAGCGGATCACCCGCTGACCACGCCGCCGCCGAAAGAGCGCACGCTGCAACATATCGAAACCCTGATCACCCACTTCCTGCAAGTGTCGTGGGGGCCGGTGATGCCTGCCAATGAATCTTTCCAGATGATTGAGGCGACCAAGGGGATCAACAGTTACTACCTGACCAGCGACGGTAGCACCATGAGTTATCGCACTCGTATCCGCACGCCGAGTTATGCGCATTTGCAGCAAATTCCGGCGGCGATCCGCGGCAGCCTGGTGTCTGACCTGATTGTTTATCTGGGCAGTATCGATTTTGTTATGTCAGATGTGGACCGCTAATTATGCACGAGAATCAACAACCACAAACCGAGGCTTTTGAGCTGAGTGCGGCAGAGCGTGAAGCGATTGAGCACGAGATGCACCACTACGAAGACCCGCGTGCGGCGTCCATTGAAGCGCTGAAAATCGTTCAGAAGCAGCGTGGCTGGGTGCCGGATGGTGCGATCCACGCGATCGCCGATGTGCTGGGTATTCCGGCAAGCGACGTCGAAGGTGTGGCAACGTTCTACAGTCAGATCTTCCGCCAGCCGGTTGGTCGCCATGTGATCCGTTATTGCGACAGCGTGGTCTGTCATATCAACGGGTATCAGGGTATTCAGGCGGCGCTCGAGAAAAAGCTGAACATCAAACCAGGGCAAACGACATTTGATGGCCGCTTTACGCTGCTGCCAACTTGCTGCCTGGGGAACTGTGATAAAGGGCCAAACATGATGATCGATGAGGACACTCACGCGCATCTGACCCCGGAAGCGATCCCTGAACTGCTGGAGCGGTATAAATGAAAAACATTATCCGTACTCCCGAAACGCATCCGCTGACCTGGCGTCTGCGCGATGACAAACAGCCAGTGTGGCTGGACGAATACCGCAGCAAAAACGGTTACGAAGGGGCGCGTAAGGCGCTGACCGGGCTGTCTCCGGACGAAATCGTTAATCAGGTAAAAGACGCTGGTCTGAAAGGGCGCGGCGGAGCGGGCTTTTCGACTGGCCTGAAGTGGAGCCTGATGCCGAAAGACGAATCCATGAACATCCGTTACCTGCTGTGTAACGCCGATGAAATGGAGCCGGGCACCTATAAAGACCGCCTGTTGATGGAGCAACTGCCGCACCTGCTGGTGGAAGGTATGCTCATCTCCGCGTTTGCGCTGAAAGCTTACCGTGGCTACATCTTCCTGCGTGGCGAATATATCGAAGCGGCAGTAAATCTGCGCCGCGCCATTGCCGAAGCCACTGAAGCGGGCTTGCTTGGCAAAAACATTATGGGAACAGGTTTCGACTTCGAACTGTTCGTCCATACCGGGGCAGGGCGCTACATCTGCGGGGAAGAAACAGCGTTAATCAACTCCCTGGAAGGGCGTCGTGCTAACCCACGCTCGAAACCCCCCTTCCCGGCAACCTCCGGCGTATGGGGCAAACCGACCTGTGTCAACAACGTCGAAACCCTGTGTAACGTTCCGGCGATCCTCGCTAACGGCGTGGAGTGGTATCAGAACATCTCGAAAAGTAAAGATGCTGGCACCAAGCTGATGGGCTTCTCCGGTCGGGTGAAAAATCCGGGACTGTGGGAACTGCCGTTCGGCACCACCGCACGCGAGATCCTCGAAGATTACGCCGGTGGTATGCGTGATGGTCTGAAATTTAAAGCCTGGCAGCCAGGCGGCGCGGGGACTGACTTCCTGACCGAAGCGCACCTTGATCTGCCGATGGAATTCGAAAGTATCGGTAAAGCGGGCAGCCGTCTGGGTACGGCGCTGGCGATGGCGGTTGACCATGAGATCAACATGGTGTCGCTGGTGCGTAACCTGGAAGAGTTTTTCGCCCGTGAGTCCTGCGGCTGGTGTACGCCGTGCCGCGACGGTCTGCCGTGGAGCGTGAAAATTCTGCGTGCGCTGGAGCGTGGCGAAGGCCAGCCGGGCGATATCGAAACACTTGAGCAACTGTGTCGATTCTTAGGCCCGGGTAAAACTTTCTGTGCCCACGCACCTGGTGCAGTGGAGCCGTTACAGAGCGCCATCAAATATTTCCGCGAAGAATTTGAGGCGGGAATCAAACAGCCGTTCAGCAATACCCATTTGATTAATGGGATTCAGCCGAACCTGCTGAAAGAGCGCTGGTAACCGAATTTCGATTAACGCTCGGTCCCTGACCGAGAAAACTGGAAGCATGCTAATGGCTACAATTCATGTAGACGGCAAAGAATACGAGGTCAACGGAGCGGACAACCTGCTGGAAGCTTGTCTGTCTCTGGGCCTTGATATTCCTTACTTTTGCTGGCATCCGGCGCTGGGAAGCGTCGGTGCTTGCCGCCAGTGTGCGGTGAAGCAATACCAAAACGCGGAAGACACGCGTGGTCGCCTGGTGATGTCCTGTATGACACCGGCTTCCGATGGCACCTTTATTTCCATTGACGACGAAGAAGCGAAACAGTTCCGTGAAAGTGTGGTCGAGTGGTTAATGACCAACCACCCGCACGACTGTCCGGTATGTGAAGAAGGCGGTAACTGCCATCTTCAGGATATGACCGTGATGACCGGACACAGCTTCCGTCGCTACCGTTTCACCAAACGTACCCACCGTAATCAGGATTTGGGGCCATTCATCTCTCACGAAATGAACCGCTGCATCGCCTGCTATCGCTGTGTGCGTTACTACAAAGATTACGCTGACGGTACAGATCTGGGCGTTTATGGCGCGCACGACAACGTCTACTTCGGTCGCCCGGAAGACGGCACGCTGGAAAGCGAATTTTCCGGTAACCTGGTCGAAATTTGCCCGACCGGCGTATTTACCGACAAAACGCACTCCGAGCGTTACAACCGTAAATGGGATATGCAGTTTGCGCCGAGCATCTGCCAGCAATGTTCCATCGGCTGTAACATCAGCCCCGGTGAACGTTACGGCGAACTGCGTCGTATCGAAAACCGTTACAACGGTACGGTAAACCACTACTTCCTCTGCGACCGTGGTCGTTTCGGTTACGGTTACGTCAACCTGAAGGATCGTCCGCGTCAGCCAGTACAGCGTCGTGGCGATGATTTCATTACCCTCAACGCCGAACAGGCAATGCAGGGCGCGGCAGATATTCTGCGTCAGTCGAAGAAAGTGATCGGTATTGGTTCTCCGCGTGCCAGCGTGGAAAGCAACTTTGCACTGCGTGAACTGGTGGGCGAAGAAAACTTCTACACCGGTATCGCTCACGGTGAGCAGGAACGTCTGCAACTGGCGCTGAAAGTGCTGCGTGAAGGCGGCATTTATACTCCGGCTCTGCGCGAAATCGAATCTTACGATGCGGTACTGGTGCTGGGCGAAGACGTTACCCAGACCGGCGCGCGCGTCGCGCTGGCAGTGCGTCAGGCGGTGAAAGGTAAAGCGCGCGAAATGGCGGCAGCACAGAAAGTGGCTGACTGGCAGATTGCGGCAATCCTTAACATCGGTCAACGTGCGAAGCATCCGCTGTTTGTTACCAACGTTGATGACACCCGTCTGGATGATATCGCGGCGTGGACTTACCGCGCACCGGTTGAAGATCAGGCGCGTTTAGGTTTTGCCATCGCCCATGCGCTGGATAACTCTGCACCAGCGGTTGACGGTATCGAACCTGAGCTGCAAAGCAAAATCGACGTCATCGTGCAGGCACTGGCAGGTGCGAAGAAACCGTTGATTATCTCCGGGACGAACGCCGGTAGCTTAGAGGTGATTCAGGCGGCGGCTAACGTCGCGAAAGCCCTGAAAGGTCGCGGCGCTGACGTCGGTATCACCATGATTGCCCGTTCCGTCAACAGCATGGGGCTGGGCATTATGGGTGGCGGTTCGCTTGAAGAAGCGTTAACCGAACTGGAAACCGGACGCGCCGACGCGGTGGTGGTGTTGGAAAACGATCTGCATCGTCACGCTTCTGCTACCCGCGTGAATGCTGCGCTGGCTAAAGCACCGCTGGTGATGGTGGTTGACCATCAGCGTACAGCGATCATGGAAAACGCCCATCTGGTACTTTCCGCCGCCAGCTTTGCTGAAAGCGACGGTACGGTAATTAATAATGAAGGTCGCGCCCAACGTTTCTTCCAGGTTTACGATCCGGCTTATTACGACAGCAAAACTGTCATGCTGGAAAGCTGGCGCTGGCTGCACTCGCTGCACAGCACCCTGCTGAGCCGTGAAGTGGACTGGACGCAGCTCGACCATGTGATTGACGCTGTTGTGGCGAAAATCCCGGAACTGGCAGGTATCAAAGATGCTGCGCCGGATGCGACATTCCGTATTCGTGGGCAGAAACTGGCCCGTGAACCGCACCGTTACAGCGGTCGTACCGCCATGCGCGCCAATATCAGCGTTCATGAGCCGCGTCAGCCGCAGGATATTGACACCATGTTCACCTTCTCGATGGAAGGTAACAACCAGCCGACCGCGCACCGTTCGCAAGTGCCGTTTGCCTGGGCACCGGGCTGGAACTCCCCGCAGGCGTGGAACAAATTCCAGGACGAAGTGGGCGGCAAACTGCGCTTTGGCGATCCGGGCGTGCGTCTGTTTGAAACCAGCGAGAATGGTCTGGATTACTTCACCAGCGTACCGGCACGCTTCCAGCCGCAGGACGGGAAATGGCGTATTGCGCCGTATTACCACCTGTTTGGCAGCGATGAATTGTCACAGCGTGCTCCGGTCTTCCAGAGCCGTATGCCGCAGCCGTACATCAAACTCAACCCAGCGGATGCCGCGAAGTTGGGTGTGAACGCAGGTACACGCGTCTCCTTTAGTTACGATGGCAACACGGTCACGCTGCCGGTTGAAATCGCCGAAGGACTGACGGCAGGGCAGGTGGGCTTGCCGATGGGTATGTCCGGCATTGCTCCGGTGCTGGCTGGCGCGCATCTTGAGGATCTCAAGGAGGCACAACAATGAGTTGGATATCACCGGAACTGATTGAGATCCTGCTGACCATCCTCAAAGCGGTGGTGATCCTGCTGGTGGTTGTCACCTGTGGGGCATTCATGAGCTTTGGCGAACGTCGCCTGCTGGGTCTGTTCCAGAACCGTTATGGACCTAACCGTGTTGGCTGGGGCGGTTCGCTCCAGCTGGTTGCGGACATGATCAAAATGTTCTTTAAAGAAGACTGGATCCCGAAATTCTCGGATCGCGTCATCTTTACCCTGGCACCGATGATTGCCTTTACCTCGCTGCTGCTGGCCTTTGCGATTGTGCCAGTCAGTCCGGGTTGGGTGGTTGCCGACCTGAACATCGGGATTTTGTTCTTCCTGATGATGGCAGGTCTGGCGGTTTACGCGGTGCTGTTTGCGGGCTGGTCAAGTAACAACAAATACTCGTTGCTGGGTGCGATGCGTGCTTCTGCGCAGACCCTGAGCTACGAAGTGTTCCTCGGGCTTTCCCTGATGGGCGTGGTGGCGCAGGCCGGTTCATTCAACATGACCGACATCGTCAACAGCCAGGCGCATGTGTGGAACGTTATCCCGCAATTCTTTGGTTTTATTACCTTTGCCATCGCGGGCGTGGCGGTATGTCACCGTCACCCGTTTGACCAGCCGGAAGCCGAGCAGGAACTGGCGGATGGTTACCACATTGAATATTCCGGTATGAAGTTCGGTCTGTTCTTCGTGGGTGAGTACATCGGGATTGTGACCATCTCTGCATTGATGGTGACGCTGTTCTTCGGTGGCTGGCAAGGCCCGTTGTTACCGCCATTCATCTGGTTCGCGCTGAAAACCGCGTTCTTTATGATGATGTTCATTTTGATTCGTGCGTCGTTACCGCGTCCGCGTTATGACCAGGTAATGTCCTTCGGCTGGAAAATCTGCCTGCCGCTGACGCTGATCAACTTGCTGGTAACGGCGGCTGTCATTCTCTGGCAGGCGCAATAAGGGGCAATAAGACCATGACCTTAAAAGAATTGTTAGTAGGTTTCGGCACCCAGGTTCGTAGTATCTGGATGATCGGCCTGCACGCGTTCGCCAAACGCGAAACGCGAATGTACCCGGAAGAGCCGGTCTATCTGCCGCCCCGTTATCGTGGTCGTATCGTTCTGACCCGCGACCCGGACGGCGAAGAGCGTTGCGTAGCCTGTAACCTCTGCGCGGTAGCCTGCCCGGTCGGCTGTATCTCGCTGCAAAAAGCAGAAACCAAAGACGGTCGCTGGTACCCGGAATTTTTCCGCATCAACTTCTCACGCTGCATTTTCTGTGGTCTGTGCGAAGAAGCCTGTCCGACCACGGCGATTCAGTTAACCCCGGATTTCGAAATGGGGGAATACAAGCGCCAGGATCTGGTTTACGAAAAAGAGGATCTGCTGATCTCCGGTCCGGGCAAATACCCGGAATATAACTTCTACCGGATGGCAGGTATGGCAATCGACGGCAAAGATAAGGGCGAAGCAGAGAACGAAGCCAAGCCTATCGACGTCAAGAGCCTGTTACCGTAAGGAGAGGGGCAATGGAGTTCGCTTTTTATATCTGTGGCCTGATAGCCATACTTGCGACCTTGCGAGTGATCACCCATACCAATCCGGTACACGCACTGCTGTACCTGATTATTTCGCTGCTGGCGATTTCCGGGGTGTTCTTCTCACTGGGCGCTTACTTCGCCGGTGCGCTGGAAATTATCGTCTACGCGGGTGCCATTATGGTGCTGTTCGTGTTCGTGGTGATGATGCTCAACCTGGGCGGTTCAGAAATCGAACAGGAACGCCAGTGGCTGAAACCGCAGGTGTGGATTGGTCCGGCAATTTTGTCGGCCATCATGCTGGTGGTGATTGTTTACGCCATCCTTGGTGTTAATGATCAGGGTATCGACGGTACGCCAATCAGTGCTAAAGCAGTGGGTATTACGCTGTTCGGGCCTTACGTACTGGCGGTGGAACTGGCTTCTATGCTGCTGCTCGCGGGTCTGGTTGTGGCCTTCCACGTCGGTCGTGAAGAGCGTGCGGGTGAAGTGCTGAGCAATCGTAAAGACGACAGCGCGAAAAGAAAAACGGAGGAGCACGCATGATCCCCTTACAACATGGACTGATCCTCTCGGCAATCTTATTCGTTCTTGGCTTAACCGGTCTGGTTATCCGTCGCAATCTGCTGTTTATGCTGATTGGTCTGGAAATCATGATTAACGCCTCCGCGCTGGCCTTTGTGGTCGCCGGAAGCTACTGGGGTCAGACCGACGGTCAGGTGATGTACATTCTCGCCATCAGCCTCGCGGCGGCAGAAGCGAGTATCGGCCTTGCGCTGCTGCTGCAACTTCACCGTCGTCGCCAGAACCTGAACATCGATTCAGTAAGTGAGATGCGCGGATGAACATGCTTGCCTTAACCATTATTTTGCCATTGATTGGCTTCGTCCTGCTGGCGTTCTCCCGTGGGCGCTGGTCTGAAAACGTTTCGGCGATCGTCGGCGTTGGCTCTGTGGGCCTGGCGGCGCTGGTAACCGCCTTTATCGGCGTTGATTTCTTCGCTAACGGCGAGCAGGCATACAGCCAGCCGCTGTGGACGTGGATGTCGGTAGGCGACTTTAACATCGGTTTTAACCTGGTGCTGGACGGCCTGTCGCTGACCATGCTCTCGGTGGTCACTGGTGTGGGTTTCCTTATTCACATGTACGCCTCCTGGTACATGCGCGGTGAAGAGGGCTACTCTCGCTTCTTCGCCTACACCAACCTGTTCATCGCCAGCATGGTAGTTCTGGTTCTCGCCGATAACCTGCTGCTGATGTACCTCGGCTGGGAAGGCGTGGGCCTGTGCTCCTATCTGCTGATCGGGTTCTATTACACCGATCCGAAGAATGGCGCAGCGGCAATGAAAGCGTTCGTCGTGACCCGTGTGGGTGACGTGTTCCTCGCTTTCGCGCTGTTCATTCTTTACAACGAACTGGGCACCCTGAACTTCCGCGAAATGGTGGAACTGGCACCAGCGCACTTTGCTGACGGCAATAACATGCTGATGTGGGCGACGCTGATGCTGCTGGGCGGTGCGGTCGGTAAATCTGCGCAGTTGCCGTTGCAGACATGGCTTGCCGACGCGATGGCGGGCCCGACGCCTGTCTCCGCACTGATCCACGCCGCAACCATGGTAACCGCGGGTGTCTACCTGATCGCCCGTACCCACGGCCTGTTCCTGATGACGCCGGAAATTCTGCATCTGGTGGGCATTGTCGGGGCGGTTACGCTGCTGCTGGCCGGTTTTGCCGCGCTGGTACAGACCGACATCAAACGTGTTCTCGCTTACTCTACCATGAGCCAGATTGGCTACATGTTCCTCGCGCTTGGCGTGCAGGCATGGGATGCGGCGATTTTCCACTTGATGACTCACGCGTTCTTTAAAGCGCTGCTGTTCCTGGCATCCGGTTCCGTCATTCTGGCCTGCCATCACGAACAGAACATCTTCAAGATGGGCGGTCTGCGTAAATCTATTCCGCTGGTTTATTTCTGCTTCCTGGTGGGCGGCGCAGCACTGTCGGCACTACCGCTGGTCACTGCGGGCTTCTTCAGTAAGGATGAGATCCTCGCGGGTGCGATGGCGAATGGTCATATCAATCTGATGGTGGCAGGTCTGGTCGGTGCGTTTATGACCTCGCTCTACACCTTCCGTATGATTTTCATCGTCTTCCACGGAAAAGAACAAATTCACGCTCACGCCGTGAAAGGGGTAACTCACAGCCTGCCGCTGATTGTGCTGCTGATCCTTTCCACCTTCGTTGGCGCACTGATTGTACCGCCGCTGCAGAGCGTGCTTCCGCAAACGACGGAACTGGCGCACGGCAGCATGTTGACCCTGGAAATTACCTCTGGCGTGGTCGCGGTGGTCGGCATTCTGCTGGCAGCCTGGCTGTGGCAGGGTAAACGTACTCTGGTGACCTCCATTGCCAACAGTGCGCCGGGCCGTCTGCTGGGCACCTGGTGGTACAACGCCTGGGGCTTTGACTGGCTGTACGACAAAGTGTTCGTCAAGCCGTTCCTGGGTATTGCCTGGTTGCTGAAACGCGATCCGCTGAACTCAATGATGAACATTCCGGCGGTTCTTTCCCGCTTTGCAGGTAAAGGCCTGCTGTTAAGCGAGAACGGTTATCTGCGCTGGTATGTGGCATCCATGAGCATCGGTGCGGTCGTGGTGCTGGCACTGTTGATGGTACTGCGTTGAGTTAAGGATTGTGGGATTGCCCCTGGGCATATAAGAACGTAGGTCGGATAAGCTGCCTTCGCGGCGCATCCGACACTACCCCCAGTCCGAAGAGAATTTTCTGTCGTGAGAATTCGTTGAAAATCCGGTCCTGACGGGACTTTTACAAGGAATAAAGATCGCCATGTTACTACCCTGGCTAATATTAATTCCCTTTATTGGCGGCTTCCTGTGCTGGCAGACCGAACGCTTTGACGTCAAGGTGCCACGCTGGATCGCGCTGATCACCATGGGATTGACGCTGGCGCTGTCGCTGCAACTGTGGTTGCAGGGCGGTTATTCACTGACGCAATCCGCCGGAATTCCGCAGTGGCAGTCTGAATTCGACATGCCGTGGATCCCGCGTTTTGGTATCTCTATTCATCTCGCCATTGACGGTCTGTCGCTGCTGATGGTCGTGCTGACCGGTCTGCTCGGTGTGCTGGCGGTACTCTGTTCGTGGAAAGAGATCGAAAAATATCAGGGCTTCTTCCACCTCAACCTGATGTGGATCCTGGGCGGCGTTATCGGCGTGTTCCTTGCCATCGACATGTTCCTGTTCTTCTTCTTCTGGGAAATGATGCTGGTGCCGATGTACTTCCTGATCGCACTGTGGGGGCATAAAGCCTCTGACGGTAAAACGCGTATCACGGCGGCAACCAAGTTCTTCATTTACACCCAGGCGAGTGGCCTGGTGATGTTGATTGCCATCCTGGCGCTGGTTTTTGTTCACTACAATGCGACCGGCGTCTGGACCTTCAACTATGAAGAGCTGCTGAATACGCCAATGTCCAGTGGTGTGGAATACCTGTTAATGCTGGGCTTCTTCATCGCCTTCGCAGTCAAAATGCCGGTGGTTCCGCTGCATGGCTGGCTGCCGGATGCGCACTCCCAGGCTCCGACCGCCGGTTCCGTTGACCTCGCGGGGATCTTGCTGAAAACTGCCGCTTACGGTTTGCTGCGTTTCTCCCTGCCGCTGTTCCCGAACGCGTCGGCAGAGTTCGCGCCAATTGCTATGTGGCTGGGTGTTATCGGCATCTTCTACGGTGCGTGGATGGCCTTCGCCCAGACCGATATCAAACGTCTGATCGCCTACACCTCGGTTTCCCACATGGGCTTCGTGCTGATTGCTATCTACACCGGCAGCCAGTTGGCCTACCAGGGCGCGGTAATCCAGATGATTGCGCACGGTTTGTCGGCGGCGGGTCTGTTTATTCTTTGTGGTCAGCTTTATGAACGTATCCATACCCGAGACATGCGCATGATGGGCGGTCTGTGGAGCAAGATGAAATGGCTGCCAGCATTGTCGCTGTTCTTTGCGGTGGCAACGCTTGGGATGCCTGGCACCGGTAACTTCGTCGGCGAATTTATGATTCTGTTCGGCAGCTTCCAGGTTGTCCCGGTGATTACCGTTATCTCTACCTTTGGGCTGGTCTTTGCATCTGTTTATTCGCTGGCGATGTTGCATCGCGCTTACTTCGGTAAAGCGAAAAGCCAGATTGCCAGCCAGGAACTGCCAGGGATGTCGCTGCGTGAGCTGTTTATGATCCTGTTGCTGGTGGTGCTGCTGGTACTGCTGGGCTTCTATCCGCAGCCGATTCTGGATACCTCGCACTCCGCGATTGGCAATATCCAGCAGTGGTTTGTTAATTCCGTTACTACTACAAGGCCGTAAATCGCCATGACAATAACTCCACAAAACCTGATCGCACTGCTACCGTTGCTGATCGTCGGCTTAACGGTGGTGGTTGTGATGCTCTCCATTGCGTGGCGACGCAATCATTTCCTCAACGCTACGCTCTCGGTTATTGGGCTTAACGCGGCGCTGGTTTCGCTCTGGTTTGTTGGCCAGGCGGGCGCTATGGACGTTACGCCGCTGATGCGCGTTGATGGTTTCGCCATGCTTTACACCGGGCTGGTATTATTGGCGAGCCTCGCCACCTGTACTTTCGCCTACCCGTGGCTTGAAGGCTATAACGACAACAAGGATGAGTTCTACCTGTTGGTGTTAATTGCCGCGCTGGGCGGGATCCTGCTGGCGAATGCAAACCATCTGGCGTCTCTGTTCCTCGGTATTGAACTGATCTCTTTGCCGCTGTTTGGCCTGGTCGGTTACGCTTTCCGCCAGAAACGTTCGCTGGAAGCCAGTATCAAATACACCATTCTTTCTGCCGCAGCGTCTTCTTTCCTGCTGTTCGGTATGGCGCTGGTGTATGCGCAGTCTGGCGACCTGTCGTTTGTCGCGCTGGGTAAAAACCTCGGCGACGGTATGCTCAACGAGCCGCTGTTGCTGGCAGGTTTCGGCATGATGATTGTTGGCCTCGGCTTCAAACTCTCTCTGGTGCCGTTCCACCTGTGGACGCCAGACGTATACCAGGGCGCGCCTGCGCCGGTTTCCACTTTCCTGGCGACGGCGAGCAAAATCGCTATCTTCGGTGTGGTGATGCGTCTGTTCCTCTATGCACCGGTGGGTGACAGCGAAGCGATTCGCGTAGTACTGGCGATTATCGCCTTTGCCTCCATCATCTTCGGTAACCTGATGGCGTTGAGCCAGACCAACATCAAACGTCTGCTCGGTTACTCATCTATCTCTCACCTCGGCTATCTGCTGGTGGCGCTGATTGCGCTGCAAACCGGCGAGATGTCGATGGAAGCGGTAGGGGTTTACCTGGCCGGTTATCTGTTCAGCAGCCTCGGCGCGTTCGGCGTGGTCAGCCTGATGTCCAGCCCGTATCGTGGCCCGGATGCTGATTCCCTGTTCTCTTACCGCGGTCTGTTCTGGCATCGTCCGATCCTCGCGGCAGTGATGACGGTGATGATGCTGTCTCTGGCCGGTATCCCGATGACGCTGGGCTTTATCGGTAAGTTCTACGTGCTGGCGGTCGGTGTCCAGGCACACTTGTGGTGGCTGGTGGGTGCCGTGGTTGTCGGTTCGGCAATCGGCCTCTACTACTACCTGCGCGTGGCGGTGAGCCTGTACCTGCACGCACCGGAACAACCGGGTCGCGATGCACCGTCAAACTGGCAGTACAGCGCGGGCGGTATCGTGGTGCTGATTTCTGCACTGTTGGTACTGGTGCTGGGTGTATGGCCACAACCGCTGATTAGTATTGTGCGGTTAGCAATGCCGCTGATGTAATCTGTTAGTTTGTAAGTCAGAAAGCCGCCGACATGTTCGGCGGTTTTTTTTGGCGCTCTGACACCATCACCCAACAATAACCGTCAGCGCATGATTCCCTTGTCGCAGCATACGTCGATACGCGCTAATCAGCTTTTCCATATCAAGCATGATCGAGGCAAAGAGTTGCCCCTCTAACTCTTCTGAAAAGGTCACTCCCGGATAAATCTCCATTTCATTGAGTCGCTTAATGGAAAACTGTTTACGCAGCTTACTTCGATCCAGTGATTCCAGTCGGTCGATTGTCGCGGCTAATTCCTGATTCCAGGTCAATCCCAGGAAGCCATCTATGCCATCTTCGAGGCTGTGTTCACCAAGCACGGCACGACTCAGCGGATCATTCTTCGCGGGATCAAAAGCAGGGGTGCCTGTCAGCCCAAAGTGTAAAAAATCCCAGCGTTTATCAATATCCAGTCGGCGTAATCCTGAAAGCGTGTCATGTATATTATCCATCAAAGGTTTTTCAGTAGACTCAAGCAGTTGGTTAATCTTTTCTGAGTCAATTTCTGCAAAATAACCAATCATTCCCATTTATTTTTCCTCCATTGAATTTTATGTTTCGCATCTTAAAACAGACGAGGGAAAATAAAATGTACATGTCGCTGTTTCTGGACCCGCCTCGAGAAATTTTTATTATTTACTGTTGTGTAACAAGGTTATAACACCATCTGAGCCATTTTCTGATAATTCAATCTGTCTGCTGTATCACCGGGCAAGTGGTATTGTTTATTACGATAAAAAGCGGTGTCAGTAATCATTACGGCGGGAATATCGTGTTGCCAATAATTCAGGTGGTCAGAGAAATCAATACCGGGAATAAACCATGGGGCATTCATAGAATAAACAGATAAATCCCGGGATGATAACAATGCCGTTTTTACCTGACGAACGGCGTTGATATCCTGTATTCTGCCGACCAGGCAATAAAGTCCCCCCGATCGGGATAAAGCCAGGACATTGCGGGTAAAGGTAATCCTGGCTATCAGGCGCAGAGTCGTAATAGCCAATCGGGGACGCCCTGCGCGGTAACTCTGGCACCGCTACTGACAAAGAACTCTTTTATATACTCTACGGACCTATTCAGATTATCAATATTGTCGGCATTACGTGGATGCACAGTTTGTGTAAGATAACGAACTGTTTTTTCTAATTGCTCAGGACTGACGTGTCGGGGCGTTGGTGGTAATGCAGTGACCCAGGGTTGGTAAAAATAATCAGAGGGAGTGAAATCAGAAACAATATAACAAAAGGAATTTTTTTCATATATAAATTATCAATAAAAGACGTTATTTTATCATTATTTATAATGAGTTATGAGTATTTGTTTTATTACGGTTGTTAGATCTATACAAAAAGGGTAATGCTGCCAACTTACTGATTTAGTGTATGATGGTGATTTTAAGGTGCTTGCGTGGCTTCCATTTCCATCAGATGTCCTTCCTGCTCCGCTACTGAAGGCGTGGTGCGTAACGGCAAAAGCACTGCCGGACATCAGCGCTATCTCTGCTCTCATTGCCGTAAAACATGGCAACTACAGTTCACTTACACCGCCTCTCAGCCCGGTACGCACCAGAAA
>NZ_MECT01000454.1:0-428 GCF_001722145.1 Shigella sp. FC1544 | reverse complement strand
GTACGGCCGCCAGGGCGTGGAGCTGAGTCGTTCACTGCTGTCGGGCTGGGTGGATGCATGCTGCCGGCTACTGTCACCGCTGGAAGAAGCGCTTCAGGACTATGTGCTGACTGACGGTAAGCTCCATGCTGATGACACGCCTGTCCCGGTGCTGTTGCCAGGCAATAAGAAAACGAAGACCGGGCGGTTATGGACCTACGTTCGTGACGACCGTAACGCCGGGTTAACGCTGGCGCCGGCGGTGTGGTTCGCTTACAGCCCGGACAGAAAAGGCATCCATCCGCAGACCCATCTTGCGGGGTTCAGTGGTGTACTGCAGGCGGATGCATACGCCGGGTTCAACGAGCTGTACCGGGATGGCCGGATAACGGAAGCCGCCTGTTGGGCTCACGCCCGCCGTAAAATCCACGATGTGCACGTTCGCACCC
>NZ_MECT01000453.1:0-431 GCF_001722145.1 Shigella sp. FC1544 | reverse complement strand
GCGCACGGGCACTGCGTTTATCCGGATGATGTCGCTGTTGCTGACAGTGGTAATACGTTGACGGGGCAATATGCAGTTCGCTGCATAGCGGTCCGACCCCGTACTGCTCACGCAGCTTATCCAGCAGTGGCATCATTTTTTCCAGAGGCGGTCGAACTCCGCCTTCGCAAAATAAGCGGAAGCCTGGCGAAGGATATCGTTACTGCGGCGCAGTTCACGATTTTCACGCTCCAGCTCTTTCAGACGCTGACGTTCAGCGGTGGTGAGCCCTCCATCACCGCCCCCGGTATCCCGCTCATGCTGGCGAACCCAGACACGCAGAGTCTCCGGCGTACAGCCAATCTTTGGAGCAATGGAACAAATTGTCGCCCATTGTGAGTCATATTCGCCCTGACTTTCCAGAACCATACGGACTGCCCGTTGACGGACTT
>NZ_MECT01000452.1:0-433 GCF_001722145.1 Shigella sp. FC1544 | reverse complement strand
GTGCGCTGGGTTATCGCTCGCCACGGGAATATCTGCGGCAGCGGGCTTGTAATGGGTTAAGTGATAACAGATGTCTGGAAATATAGGGGCAAATCCATTTACTACGTGCATCGAATGAGTGATCAAGAGCCGTATGACGCGAGAGTGTCACGTACGGTTCCGTGAGCAGCCGGAGAGTGAAACTCTCTCCGACGGGGTTCCGATAGCGGTGGCGAACATGCGGCGGTGTTGTACTCGCTGATCGGCACATGCCGTCTGAACAATGTGGAGCCAGAAAAATGGCTGCGTTACGTCATTGAGCATATCCAGGACTGACCGGCAAACCGGGTACGCGATCTGGGTAATGACTCCAACTTACTGATAGTGTTTTATGTTCAGATAATGCCCGATGACCTTGTCATGCAGCTCCACCGATTTTGAGAACGACAGTGAC
>NZ_MECT01000451.1:0-436 GCF_001722145.1 Shigella sp. FC1544 | reverse complement strand
CGCTCTCCTGTTCCGACCCTGCCGCTTACCGGATACCTGTCCGCCTTTCTCCCTTCGGGAAGCGTGGCGCTTTCTCATAGCTCACGCTGTTGGTATCTCAGTTCGGTGTAGGTCGTTCGCTCCAAGCTGGGCTGTGTGCACGAACCCCCCCGTTCAGCCCGACCGCTGCGCCTTATCCGGTAACTATCGTCTTGAGTCCAACCCGGTAAGACACGAATTATCGCCACTGGCAGCAGCCACTGATAACCGAATTAGAGGAGTAAGACTTGAAGTCATGCGCCTGTTAAGGCTAAACTGAAAGAACAAGTTTTGGTGACTGCGCTCCTCCAAGCCAGTTACCTCGGCTCAAAGAGTTGGTAGCTCTGAGAACCTTCGAAAAACCGCCTTGCAGGGCGGTTTTTTCGTTTACAGGCAGTAGATTACGCGCAGAAAAAAA
>NZ_MECT01000450.1:0-444 GCF_001722145.1 Shigella sp. FC1544 | reverse complement strand
TCCTGAAGCGCTTCTTCCAGCGGTGACAGTAGCCGGCAGCATGCATCCACCCAGCCCGACAGCAGTGAACGACTCAGCTCCACGCCCTGGCGGCCGTACATTTCAGACTGGCGGTACAGCGGGGTGTGCTCTGCATACTTTGAGATCAGCACGCGGGCCAGCAGCCCCGGTCCTGCGATACCCCGCTCGATGGGCCGTGAAGGCGCGGGGGCCTGCACGATGGCATCGCACTGAGTACAGGCATGCTTTTCACGTACAGTCCGGATAACCCGGAAGACGCTGCGCATCAACTCCAGCTGTTCGGCGGCATCCTCACCCGGATAGCTCAGTGAGCCTCCACATTCCGGGCAGCATGACGCTGCCGGCAGCAGCCGTTTTTCATCGCGGGGGAGTGATTCGGGGAACGGTTTGCGGGTGCGGGTTTGACGCAGCGGGCGCTGCACG
>NZ_MECT01000449.1:0-450 GCF_001722145.1 Shigella sp. FC1544 | reverse complement strand
TGGGTTACGTAAGCTTCAGCGAGGCAGCTCACGCCATAACGGACTATATCGTTGGATATTACAGCGCACTAAGACCGCACGAATATAACGGTGGGTTACTAGACTGGCCCCCTGAATCTCCAGACAACCAGTATCACTTAAATAAGTGATAGTCTTAATACTAGTTTTTAGACTAGTCATTGGAGTACAGATGATTGATGTCTTAGGGCCGGAGAAACGCAGACGGCGTACCACACAGGAAAAGATCGCAATTGTTCAGCAGAGCTTTGAACCGGGGATGACGGTCTCCCTCGTTGCCCGGCAACATGGTGTAGCAGCCAGCCAGTTATTTCTCTGGCGTAAGCAATACCAGGAAGGAAGTCTTACTGCTGTGGCCGCCGGAGAACAGGTTGTTCCTGCCTCTGAACTTGCTGCCGCCATGAAGCAGATTAAAGAACTCCAGCGCCTGCT
>NZ_MECT01000448.1:0-450 GCF_001722145.1 Shigella sp. FC1544 | reverse complement strand
ATACCCGCGAAAAATGAAATTTAATCCGGGCGTGTTTCATCCTTCCAGAGGGTATGACGTATGACACCACGCGAAATAGCCTTATTGACCATCGCCAAACTTGAGCATGGAGGCCACCAGCTTACACAGGCAGATCAACGGGAGATAGAACGCTCAGTTAATGCCGATATAGCCCGGCGCGACAGGTTCCGCGAAATGATGCGAGCACCTGCCTACCAGTGGAAGAAGCCAGCGCCGCGCAGGTAGATACGGGATTATTCCGCATGTAACTTATGCGTATTAAGCAAATTTCCTTTATTCACCTTTACAGAATTGTGAGTACGTCAGTATCGTTATCCTTCCGATTCGCATTTATTCAGGATTTGCATGTACCAGCTAAAGATAACCATCCGAGACAGCAAACCACCTATATGGCGGCGTGTGCTGGTTCCAGAGCAAATCCCCTTTAGT